>CAMPKG010000060.1 GCA_946887085.1 uncultured Sphingobacteriales bacterium | reverse complement strand
GCTGATCATTATTATTATTGCACTTATTATTCCTGTATTTGGACATCTCGATTCCTTGCCATTATTTGAATGGGATGAGTCAAGGCTGGCAATCAGCGCATTCGAATTACTGAGTGGACGCACTAATCCGTTGATCCCAACTTTTGATTTTGAACCCGATATGTGGAGCACAAAACCGCCATTAATGATATGGATGCAAGCACTATCAATGAAATTATTTGGGATCAATGAGCTTGCAGTCAGGCTTCCCTCTGCGCTGGCGGGTATATTTACGTGCTTCTTTATTTATTGGATCGCGGGGAGGAAACTTGGGCATCCGTGGGTGGGGATATTAGCTTGCCTGGTATTGATCACAAGCCAGGGTTTCACCGGGTCGCATAGTGTTCGTACCGGTGATTACGACGCATTGCTTTCTTTGCTGACCACTATTCATTGCGGATTGTTTTTCCTTTTCCTCAGGAAGCGAGACAATAAATATATCTATTTGTCGATGCTTGCAATGGCATTGGCTGTATGGACAAAAGGTGTTGCGGCACTACTTTTCACACCAGCGCTGGTAATTTTTGTTTTAGTAGATAAGGGTAATTATTGGATCTTTCGATCTACGCATTTTTATACCGCTGCATTATCAGGTCTACTTGTTGCCATAAGCTACTATCTCATTCGAGAACAATTTAACCCAGGGTATTTGCAAGCTATCTGGATCAATGAGCTCGGCGGACGTTACGGGACTGTTATTGAGAATCATAGTGGCCCATGGTATTATTATCTGGACTTTATGATCAGGGAACGGTTTACTTATTGGCTTTTTGTGGTGCCATTAGGGATTTACGCAGGCTTAAGAGCCAGCGATAAAGAACTAAGGAAGCTAACGCTGTATGCTACCATCCTGGTAATAGTTTTTTTGGCCATACTTAGTGGGGCAGGGTCGAAACTTTTCTGGTATGATATGCCCGCGTATCCATGGCTGTCGATACTCGTTGCACAGTTCATCTACGCCGTTTTCGGCCGTGTGACTGTACATGGCAATGATCGCCAGAGTAACAAGCTGAATTTTCTGCCGGTGGCGCTATTGATATTTGTTTTTTTCTTCCCTTACAAGAGTGCGTTTGTGAACGGGGTTGAACCCAAAGATGATAGTTACACCGATAAGGCATATATGGGATATTTGCTGAAGCATGGCCGGGAAGGCAAGATCGATGTTCGCGGATATAAATTGCTTTGGGACGACCATGCGCAAAACCTCATCTGGTATTACAAGACGATGAAGGAAGAATTCGCTCTGAAACAATTTCCGACCTGGGAAAGCAACTGGAACATATATCCCGGAGATAAAGTGGCTGTGTACAGTAACGCTACCCGGGATTGGGTGGCCAAAACACGTAAGGATCTGGTACGCGTGCAGGAGTATCATGGGGTAACGATCTATAAAGTGGCAGAACACCCGAAACCGACTGTTGAGTAGGCGCAATAGTTGATCTTTAATTCAGGCGGAACTATGACACAGCCCTGAAGAGCGGTCCCGGGCAAACAAACTTGTGATTTAATTTTACTTTTGCAAGCAAACGACACCTGGTAATGTCATTAAATCCCCTGGCTAGCCCTAAGACCGGCTTCTTATTATGCCTGGCGCTCATAGCCATACCCATATTCGCCTGCCTGAATAAGCTCCCGATAATGCTGTGGGACGAGGCGCGGCTGGCGATAAACAGCTATGAAATGTATAAGGCAGATGAATGGCTGGTGGCAACATACAGGGGCGCACCTGATATGTGGAATACAAAACCACCGTTCGTATTATGGTTCCAGATACTATCCTTTAAAATTTTTGGCGTAAACGAACTTGCATTGCGACTACCATCAGCAATTGCGGGCGCCCTGACATGTTTGCTCATTTATTGGTTCTTTGCACGGAAAGGGAAAATTCTGGTTGGACTGATGAGCGTCGTGATCCTTGTGACTTCCGCAGGATTTATCAAGTTTCACCATAGCCCAAGGACAGGAGATTACGATGCTATGCTCACGCTATTCACTACTGGCTATTGCGTGTTTTTTATTATTTATCTGGAGGAGGAAAAACGAAAATATTTGTGGGGTTCTGTGTTATTGGTAACTCTTGCGGTAATGACCAAAGCGGCAGCGGGAATTATATTTTTACCTGCATTAGCGCTTTGCACTCTATATAGGCGACGGGTATCGGCAACATTGAAGCAGCCGGCATTTTACTTAGGTGCGCTCATATTTGGTGTTGTGGTGATCGGATATTATTTATTGCATGAGAGGGCCACCCCTGGTTATATCGAAGCCTCCAAACTTAACGATTGGGGAGGCAGGTATGATACTTATAACGGTGTTGAAGGAACATACAAACCGCACCCGCGTTTTTATACGGACTTAATGAAAGGGCGTTATTTTAATTTTTGGTACGTGTTTGCAATCATTGGAGGCGTATTAGGGTCGTTTGCAAAAGACAAGGCTATAAAAAATGTAGCCGTTTACCTGTCCGTATTGGGGTTGTTTTTCCTGTTGGTAATCACGAAATCAGTCAACAGAAATGATTGGTATGACATGCCGATGTACCCGATAATATCAATGTTAGCAGGGCTTGGAGTTTATTTTGTTTTTTCCCTTCTTCGTGGGGAAGGCCCGGAAGCCGAGTTTTCAGGCAGGAATTGGGCCTACGTTTTTTTGCTGGGAATAGTAGTGCTGCCGTACCAGAGAATGGCATACAATAGCTTCAACCCCGATCCCGGTGAATGGATCGCATTTAATACCCACATGGTGAATTATTTAAAGGACGTTTATCACGATAAGGTAAAACCGCCAACGCAGATAGCTATCGTGACCGATGACTATGCTGGCAATATTGAATGGTACGGACAGGTGATCGCCGACAAAAAGAAAATACCGGTAGAGATCGTCCATTCTGACAGCATACAGGCGCCAAAAAAGGTTTTTGTTTTTTTCGAGGATACCAAAGACTCGATCATGAAAAAATATAATTACACCGTATTGGACAGCTTATACGATAACAATGTTACAATCTTTCAAATAGATGGCAGAAAAAAAATCAACACAGCTCTCGATAGTCGTACCGGTATTTAATGAAGAACAGATCATTGAAGAGCTTGTAAGACGCATGTCAGCAGCGGCTGAAAACATCACCTCGGATTATGAGATCATCTTTGTGAATGATGGCAGCCGCGACAAAAGTCTTGACAAATTGAAGGCAGCCTGCTTTGGCCGCAACAAACTGCATTTTATAAGTTTCTCCAGGAACTTCGGCCACCAGATAGCTATTACGGCTGGCATGGACTATGCCAAAGGCGATGCTATCGTCACTATTGACGGTGACCTGCAGGATCCCCCTGAGCTGATAAAAGAAATGTACGAGCAATACCAGGCAGGGTATAAAGTAGTTTACGCAAAACGCAGTAAGCGAAAAGGCGAAACCTGGTTCAAACTTATCACGGCCAAGATGTTCTATCGCCTGATGGCCAGGCTGGTGTCGTTTGAGATACCGCTTGATGTGGGCGATTTCCGTTTGATCAGCAGAGATGTGCTAGACTATCTAAAGCGAATGAAAGAGTACGATAAATACATCCGCGGCCAGATAGCCTGGCTTGGATTCAAAAGTACCTACGTGATGTTTGAACGGGATGAGCGCAAATTTGGCCAAACAAATTATCCTTTCAAAAAAATGCTGCGCCTGGCATTCAATGGTATTACAGCTTTTTCTGATTCACCGCTGAAAATGGCAACGCAGACCGGGTTTGTTGTCTGCCTTATTTCATTCATTATAGCCATTTATGGGTTGTATGGATATTTTATGGGTAGTGCGACAATGCCCGGTTGGGCATCGCTGATAATTTCCATAACATTTTTAGGCGGTGTGCAGCTGCTTTCATTGGGGATCATTGGCGAGTATATCAGCCGCATTATTAACAACGTTCGGGACAGACCACTATATGTTATTGATCAGGCCACGGTCGATACGGAGGAAAATTAAAGGAAACTGGCGGCTATAACAGGTCGCCAATTTCTTTTACCAATTCAGTTCGCGTTAACGGAATTCCCTTTATTTTATTGAAACCAACGGCATCCACCAAATATTTATCCCGGATGATCTTTATCAGCTGTCCGTTATTTATCTCGGGGATAAGAACCTTTTTATAATTCTTCAGGATATCGCCAAGGTTGCGGGGAAAGGGACGCATGTATCGCAGATGAGCGTGTGCTACAGATTTCTCCTGCGATTGCAGCTCTGCTACAGCGCTTTTAATAGCACCATAGGTCGAACCCCAGCCTAACACCAGCAAATCGCCTTTGTCGGGGCCACTGTCGAGAGTCTGTAGCGGAATATGATCTGCAATGCGCTCTACTTTAGCTTCTCGTGTCTTCACCATATGCTGGTGGTTCTCGGCATCGTACGATACGTTACCGGTCACATCTTCTTTTTCCAGTCCTCCTATGCGATGTTCGAGACCCGCTGTGCCGGGTACTGCCCATGGACGGGCAAGTTTCTCATCGCGCTGATAAGGGAGAAACTTTTGTTCGTCAGCGTTAAGGAATTTTTTAAAACGTACCTCGATGGCCGGAAGATCAGCCGCTTTCGGAAACATCCATGGCTCGGCCCCGTTAGCTATATACCCATCACTAAGAAAAATTACTGGTGTCATGTGTTGCACTGCTATGCGCACTGCTTCGTAAACAGCATCGAAACAATCGGTAGGTGTGGAGGCGGAAATAATCGGCATTGGACATTCACCATTCCTTCCATAGTATGCCTGCAACAGATCACTTTGTTCTGTTTTAGTAGGCAAACCTGTGGACGGGCCGCCGCGCTGAATGTTGACGATAAGCAATGGTATCTCCAGCATAACTGCCAGTCCCATAGCTTCAGACTTCAACGCCATACCAGGACCTGATGTACTGGTAACACCAAGTGTGCCGCCATAGGAAGCGCCAATGGCAGCAGTGATGCTTGCTATTTCATCTTCAGCCTGGAACGTGCGGATCCCAAAATTTTTATAACGAGACAATTCATGCAGGATATCTGATGCAGGAGTGATCGGATAAGTACCTAAAAACAATCCGAGTCCCGACTTCTGCGCTGCGGCAATAAGGCCGTAAGAAAGTGCAGTATTACCAGTGATGCTCCTGTATTTGCCTGGAGGAAGTTTAGCCTTCTCAACTTTATACCGGGTAGTGAAAGCTTCTACAGTATCGCCATAGTTGTAACCTGCCTGCAGCGCTTTGACATTGCTCTCAAGGATGTCCGGCTTTTTGCTGAATTTATCATTCAGGAAGGATATGGTGTTTTCGAGCTCGCGGTTATACAACCAGTACAAAAAACCCAGCACGAACATGTTCTTTGCCCGCTCCTTTTCTTTGGTACCTAATTGAATATCTTTTAAGGCTTCGCGGGTGAGTTTGGCTATGTCTATCTTGTGCAATTCAAATCCCTCTAACGAACCATCCTCGAGAGGATTGATACCGTCAGGGTAATTTGCGAGGCGGAGATTTTTTGCATCGAAGCCCGCAACGTTGGCAATGATAGTCCCGCCAGGCTTCAGGCTTTTAAGATTAACTTTTAATGCCGCAGCATTCATGGCAACAAGCACGTCGCAGCTGTCTCCGGGTGTGAATATCCTGTTGCTGGAAAAATGCAGCTGGAACCCGCTCACACCAGGTAAGGTGCCTTGCGGAGCTCGTATCTCAGCAGGGAAGTCTGGGAAGGTAGAAAGGTCGTTGCCGATAAGTGCAGTGTTGTTGGTGAACTGGCTGCCTGTCAACTGCATACCGTCACCGCTATCACCTGCAAACTTTATCACAACATCATCAATAATCTTTGTAGGAACTGGCATACGCTAAAAACTCCGCAAAGTTACGGCATTAGCAGTAGATACTCCTCCGAAACACCTTAGGCGAAAAATGCATATCTGCACTGGAAAAGTTAATTAATGCATTGCAGTTGGTGGAATTATCAATAGTTCAGCCATTTAATGTAGGTTTGTATATACTCAGGTATTTAATGCGTTTCCCGGCTTTATTATTTGGATTGTTCCTATCTGTATTCGCAGCGGTTGCACAGGAAGCTACACTGCCGAAGCAGCCTCGTATTTTAATTTTGCTTGATGGGTCTTCCAGCATGCTCCAACCCTGGGAGAAAGGCGAGCAGCGGTTTAAGGCTGCTGCAAAGATCATCGATAAGCTTGCTGACAGTCTCTACAGCATCAACGACCAGGTGGAGCTGGCGCTACGCGTATACGGACACCAGCATCCGGCGCAGGAGAACAACTGTTTCGACACGCGTAAAGAGGTCATGTTCAGTAAAGACAACCGTGCACAGATGTCGCTGCGTGTCGCCAGCCTTAACACAATGGGTGTCTCGCCGATCGCATATTCGTTAAAAGAGGCCGCGGAAAATGACCTGGTAGATATAGACCATTACAATTACAGTATGATACTCATAACCGACGGCGGCGAAAGCTGTGGTGGCGACATCTGTAACGTTGTGAAAATCCTTCTTGAAAAAAAGATCAACTTCAAGCCCTATATAGTCAGCCTGGTTGATTATGCACCACTGAGGGATCAATACGAATGCCTGGGAAATTATTTGCTGACAACAAGGGACGCCGACATTCCTAAAACAGTAGGAACCATTGTTGAAGCATACAGACCCATGTTAAAAATGCAACCGATCGACCAGAAGATTTTTCAGTCGGCTGTTGTAAACGCCCCCAGTGTGCTGAAGATGGACATACCAAAGTTTGAAGTGAAAACAGAAGCGGATAAACCTGCGGTTCCTGTAAAAAAAGAAACACCTAAACCCAAAGTTGATCCTCCTGTCGCAGCTATTCCTAAGCCGAAAGTTGACACGGGCGTAAAAAAAGAGGTACCGAAGCCTAAGGAAGATACAGTCGTTAAGATAGTTACCAGGCCAGTTCCTCCGGTTGTGGAGCCGCCAAGGACCAAGGAAATACCGCCGGGGCACATGATTGTTCAAAAGACGGCAATAACAACACCGTCTTTTTCAACACCGGTTGTAGTCGTGCGCAGCAACCCGTATATACCTAAATATACCGAACCGGACCCCGTGGAGAAGCCGGTTGTTGTTGCGACGAAACCGCCGGAGCCAATGCCTGAATTGAAACAACCGGCCATTACGCCACCAGTAGCTGCGCCTCCACCGGTTGAAAAGCCCGTGGTTGCTGCTAAACCTCCTGCCCCCAAACCCAAACCGGCTATCAAGCCCACAACACCACCGGTGCAAACCACAAGGGCAAAAGAACCAAAATACTCAGTTGAGCGGGAAGAGCAGAAGGAGACCACACTGGAAGTATACTTCACCGATGGACGGGGCAGATTTTATGAAACAGCTCCACAAGTTGTGTTGGTCGACCCTAAGACCAGTGCACCTGTTCACAAGTTCTACCGCACAGTCAATGCTTCAGGTAACCCTGATCCGCAAAAATTGCCAGTTGGCGTTTACAACCTGACTATACCGGGCAAAAGCAATTTGCTGGTGAGGAACATAGAGGTAAAGGAGAATAATAAGAACAAGATCATCGTACAGGTTGGTAAAGCGTCACTTCGTTTTGAGTATGAAGATGATCCTAATGAGCCCGTGGCTGAATTTTCCGCGAAGGTCAAGAAAAATTTTGAGCGCGGACCGATGATCACACAACTATGTACGCAGGAATTGGAATACGAACCTGGGAATTATCATATCACCCTTAGCACACAGCCTCGCGATCAACGCAGCGTCGATCTGGATTTTGACGCGCTTGTGGTCATTAAGGTTGAACGCCCTGGCTTTGTACATTTCACCAATACCAATGCCTTGGGGAAAATCACCTTATACTACCAGCTGGGCGATCAATACGTTCAGTTTTATAATTTGAATATAAATGGTAATCTTGACATGCAGCGCATGAAGTTGCAGCGGGGTAATTATCGCGTGAGCTACAACAAAACGCCGAATGTACCATACGCCCAGGAAACCGTAAAGCAGTTCAAAGTAACATCGAAAGAAGTAACTGAATTATTGCTTGACTAATTCACAATGGATAACATCAGGATCAGCACGATAAAAACTACTGATAAAAATTATCACCGGGTCTTTGATCTGCGCGAAGAGATATTGCGAAAGCCCATAGGCTTGTCGTTGAAAAATGAAGACCTGAGCGGAGATGCGCTTGATACTATTCTTATCGCCGAAAATGGTGACGAACTCTTAGGATGCGTGATGCTTCACCCGACAGAAAGCAAGGACAAGCTGAAGCTGCGTCAAATGGCAGTGGCCGACAACTGGCAAGGCAAAGGCATTGGCTGTATGTTGGTAGAGGCCGCAGAAGGCCATTGCAGGAAAACTGGTGTTGATAAGATCGTTCTTCATGCCCGTATTACAGCCGAACCGTTTTATAGCAAGCTCGGGTATATCACGAAAAGTGATGAATTTGCCGAGGTTGGTATTCCTCACGTCATCATGGAAAAACAACTGCTTTGAGAAAATGCAGAACAAATAACGATGGCGCTGAGCTGAGTATATTCGCATCGGTAGCTGAACTGCCCGAACAGTGGGATGAGTTTTTACCTGAAGACCATTTCCTGGCAACAGAACAGCTCGGCGTGACGGAAGGCTCAAAACTACCTGATCTGCATTATCTATATGTATTGATAACGAAAGCAGGAAAGCCATTAACAGCAGCATATTTCCAGGTACTCACGTTGGGCCCGCCGCATATTAATCCGAACCAGGTCAGCAAAGGGCAATATCTTCTCTGGCAAACATTCTCCCGCTTTCGACGCCCGCCCTTGTTGGTAGCGGGCCATTTATTCCGGCACGACATATGTTCTTTTTACTGGGATCCTTCTGTAACGGCCTTTGAAGCATTTCAACACTATCGGAATTCAATAGATGCAGCAATGAAGAAAAGCTGCGCGATGGCGGCGTTGGTAAAAGATACCGCAGATGAGTTGATCAGCTATTTCCAGCATTTTGCACCACAGTATTTTTTGCTTCGCAACGATATCTCTATGGAGTTGCCTATATCCCCGGACTGGCAGGATATGACGAATTACGAAAAGGCGTTGAAACATAAATATGCACAACGTCTTCGCAAAATACGTGGGGCTTGGGAGGGATTAACAGTTAAGCAGCTATCGCTTGATGAAGTGAAAAATGAAAAAGACACTTTGTTCCACCTATACCAGCAGGTATGCAAAAATCAACCGATACGCATTGGGATGCTTAGCCCGGGGTACCTTGTGGCACTGAAACAACATCATAAAGACGAGCTGCGAGTATGGGCGGTGTACGAAGGTGATAAAATGATCGCTTTCTATAGTGCCTGGGTAAAAGATAGCCTTGTAGATATGTTTTATATCGGGTTCGATTATGAAAGGAATGCTGATCTGCAACTTTATTTTAACATACTTTTTTTCGGAGTCGAACAGGCTATTAAGGCCAAAGCTGGTAAATTGATACTGGGCCGCACCGCACTTGATGCAAAGGCAAGATTAGGATGTCAGCCACGATATCTTTCTACATTTCTCTACATCAAAAATCCACTGCTGCGAAACGTCGTTACAAAAATGAGCGCTAACAGCTCTGCAAAAGAGGGCGCCTGGGAAGAGCGCCATCCGCTGAAGCACTAGTATACCGTTTTTAAAATCTCTATTTTCGGGGAATGCACTCCGGCCGTAAAACTTTCTTGCTGACAACCTGCTTTGGGGCGTTGCTAGTAGTATGTTGCATTGTTTACTACAATGAGGCATTGTTCCTGCTGCCACGCGGCCTGCACGACTGGGCACAGGCAGACAGGCTTTCGCTGGCTATGAATTTCTATGATAACGGGATGAATTTCTTTAAACCCGCAACGCACAACCTGGCTTCTACCGATGGAATAACAGGCGTAGAGTTTCCCATACAAAGCTACCTGGCTGCTGCGTTCGCGAAGATATTTGGACGGGAGCATATCAGCTTGTTGTTTAAGCTGCTGAATATTTCCATTTCACTTACCGGGCTGATCTTTTTGTTTCTTGCCGGATACCGGGAGACGAAGGATTTTGTGCTCTCAATGGCAACGCCCGTTTTCATGTTTTGCTCTCCTGTCTATGTGTATTATACCGCGAGTTATCTGCCCGATGCCGCCGCCTGCTCCATTGCATTCATCGCGTTCTATTTTCTTTTGCGCTACATAGATCATTCCGCAAGGCGCGATATGTTATCGGCAATCGCGCTGTTGACACTAGCGAGCCTGGTAAAAACATCTGTGGCGTTATATCTCGTCGCATTGGTCGGTTATGTTTTCCTTCAGCGAATATTACGCCGTGGACACTTTAGTTTACGCGACAATGTGCTGTTTGCAGGCGCATCCGCCGCTGCAGGCCTGGTTTTGGCGAGTTATGCCGTTTATAACACTCACCTGAACGAGACATACAACAGCACATTATTTCTTGCAAAAGCAACGCCTTTCAGAAGCCTGGACGAGGTCTTCTATTTTTTCAATGCCAACTTCAAGTACCTGTGGATGAAGGAGTATTTTTTACTCGCACAATACCCGTTGCTGCTTGCCGTGTTACTAACCGCGGTTCCGATGATGTTGAAAGATATGGCTGGCAAAAAGCGGTTGCTTGTATTTATGATCTTTTTCGTGGGTGTATTATCTGTAGCTTTCCTGATGGGGTCGCAATTGCAAATGCACGATTACTACGTCGTGTCCATACTGCTTCCAGCGATGGCTTTTGGCTTGCTGATTTCGCTTACAACCATACACCGCCAAATATTGATGCCCCAGGCTTTACGGCAGCTTAGGGTTTTTGTATTGGCCTGCCTCGTCATCCTTTTCTTTTTTGCCGACCATCACATGTATCAACGCTTCAAGCCGGACTATGAACCTTTTAAAGCAGGAGTTTCATGGGCAGAAGGCGGGAATAAAGTGCTTGAAGGGCTCGGTATTTCGAGATCTGAAAAGCTAATGGTGGTTAGAGAGGACGCGCCAAATATAGTGTTGGTTTATTTCGATCGGAGGGGGTATGTGTCTCTACCAACCAAATGGTATACTATGGATTCGTTAAGCGCAGTTATGCGCAGGCAGGATCTGAGAATTGCCGTGTTGAAAGGGGAGACGGGCCGGTACATTATCGATCACGATCCCGCATTCCACGCCCATTTCAGCGTACTTACGTTAAACGATAAAATGGCGATCTTTAAAAGAAAGTGATTTTAGTGTGCTTCAAGCCAGTTATTGCCAACTCCTGTTTCAGCTAATACCGGAACGTTATTCGGCAATTCCATAGCAGCTTCCATTCCTTCCTTTATCAGCTGGCGCACTTCAGTCACCTCTTCATTAGGCACATCAAACACAAGCTCATCATGCACCTGCAACACCATGCGTGTGCGCATGTTATTCTTTTGTAATGATTCATGCACGCGGATCATTGCCAGCTTGATCATGTCGGCAGCGCTGCCCTGTATCGGCGCGTTGATAGCATTTCGCTCAGCATACCCACGAACGGTTTGGTTGGCGGAATGTATATCACGCAAATAGCGTTTACGTCCTTTCAATGTTTGCACATAACCAAATTCACGCGCAAAGTTGATGGTGTCGTCCATATATTTTTTTATCGAGCTAAACTGTTTGAAGTAGTTGTCGATAATGGTTTTGGCTTCGGTGCGGCTGATGCCAAGGTTCTCTGCCAATCCAAACGCTGACTGGCCATAGATTATACCGAAGTTGACTGCTTTAGCCGCGCGGCGCATATCGAAGGTCACATCTTTCTCTTCAACATTGTAAACGTTTGCGGCAGTGGCCGTGTGGATGTCTTTATTCTGTACGAAAGCCTTGATCATTTCTTCATCACCGCTGATTGCCGCAACAATACGCAGTTCTATCTGCGAGTAGTCGGCTGATATCAGGCACCAGTCGCTGCTGCGTGATGTAAAAGCTTTGCGAATTTCTCTACCGCGATCTGTGCGGATGGGAATATTTTGCAGGTTGGGGTTATTGCTGCTTAGTCGGCCCGTCACAGCAACTGTCTGGTTGAAGCAGGTATGAACACGGCCCGTGCGGGGGTTAATGATGGTAGGCAAAGCATCCACATATGTGCTCTTCAACTTAGTAAGCTCACGGTATGTAAGGATGTCGTCAACGATCTTGTGTTTGTTGCGGAGTTTCTGCAGCACATCTTCACCAGTAGCATACTGGCCGGTTTTGGTTTTCTTGCCTCCGCCTTCCAGCTTCATCATATCAAATAGCACTTCGCCCAATTGTTTAGGCGAGCCTATATTGAAGCGTACACCCGCATGTTTATATACGTTGTCCTCGGCTTGTTGTATGTCGCGCTCCAGTTCCTTTGAATATTCTTTCAGGAAATTCACATCAAGTCCAACGCCTTCTACCTCCATGTCCATCAATACAGGCACCAGCGGATTTTCAATGGCTTCGAAAACCGGGCGTACTTCATATTTGTCGAGCAGGGGATCAAGTGTTTGTTTCAATTGCAGCGTTACATCAGCATCTTCAGCAGCATATTCCTTCACCTGCTCAACAGGAACATCGCGCATGGTCAGCTGGTTCTTGCCTTTTTTGCCTATCAAAGCCTCTATCGACACTGGCTGATACCCCAGGTATTTGGCGCTAAGCGCATCCATGTTGCGTTTGCCTTCGGGCTCTATCACATAGTGCGCCACCATGGTATCGTAGGTTCTGCCTTTCAGCGTAATGCCATACCATTTCAGGATGGTGGTATCATACTTGAAATTCTGCGCCAGCCAAAGTGTTTTCTCATTATCGAAAACAGGTATGAAACGATTCCATAGTTTAATAACTGCC
>CAMPKG010000059.1 GCA_946887085.1 uncultured Sphingobacteriales bacterium | reverse complement strand
GCCCAGAACAACAGTCCATATCCCGGGATGAACAGGCAGATGCAACCTAATGCCACTTCCAGTAGTCCAAGGTATTTGATATCAGACAAAGTGTATTTACTGCCGTTGATCAAAGCCAGTCCGTAAAACGCAAGGCATGTTGGTGCAACGTAACTCACCTGTTCATCAAACAAAAACTTGAAAGCAAAAATTGCCCCTGCCAGCATGGGTAGTGTTATTTGTGCCAGCATCCGCTTCGAGGCGCTGTTCCACACAGTGCCGCCCTGCCTGCTGGTTTTACGCCAGGTAAAATACCAGGCACCGATGAAAGCAATTATAAGAACAGCAAAGGCAAGCATGATGAACCGGGGTACCGCCGTTTCATAAGCGACATAGCCGGGTGTTGCTTCAAGCCATGTGTGGGCTATATAGCTTCCGGCCAATGCTGTAGCACCGGCCCATATGCCGCTCCAGCCGCTGAGTGAAATAAAACGTGCGGAGCGCTCCATGATGCTGCGTATATCCTGCAGGGTTTTTAAAGAGCTGCCATGTTCATCGGTCATAATAAAGCACTTTGAAATACAAAGTAAGTGAATGATAGGTTATGATGCAACTATTTTTGATGTGAAATATTTGTGAAAGGGGGGTATGACCTCACCCAGTCACGCCGAAGGCGTGACATCCCTCTCCTAATAACAGGAGAGGGAAAGCGTGCAGGAGAGAGAATAGAAATCCTGAAGTGGTCAGTGTTTCTCCTCCACATGCGCTCCTTCTAATACACTCGCCATCTCCGGCTTTTCCCTTCTCTCACGGCTCAAAACCCTGTAGATGACATAAAGACTGATCAGCATGAAAACGGCGCCCAATAAGAAGTGTATGCCCGGGAAATGAAAAGGCGCTTTATCCGAAGTGAAGTAAGCAAAGCTGCCATTCATGATCAGCGGGCCGATGATGGTGGTGACGCTCATCAGGCTGGTAAGCGCCCCCTGCAGTTCTCCCTGCTGGTTGGATGGCACATGCCCTGCTATCACCGACTGTAGCGATGGCCCGCAGATGCCACCCAGGCAATAGGGTATAAGGAAGGCGAACATCATCCAGCTTTCTGTGGCAAAAGCAAAAAGCACCAGTCCCAGGGAGTATAAGAACAAACCGAGGTAGATACTTTTTTCGTCGCCTATCTTGGGATTAATGACCCTTGTCAATCCACCCTGTACTGCACCTACCAGCACACCAACTACTGCGAGCGAAATACCTACCATCTTTTCGGTCCAGTTGAAACGGTAGATGGTAAAGAAATTCCAGTTGCCCTGAACCGACTGCGCAGCCAGGTATATCAGGAAAAAGCACAGCGCCAGCTCACCGATCTCCGGATGTTTTGTCAGGAATTTCAGCGAGCCAAAAGGATTGGCCCTTTTCCATTCAAAGGGGCGGCGGTTTTCCTTACTGAGCGACTCGGGCAGCAGAAAGTATCCGTATAAACAGTTGAGCAAACATAGAGCCGCAGCCGCATAAAAAGGCGCCCTGATTCCCCAGGTAGCCAGCAGTGCGCCCAACGCGGGCCCCAGCACAAAACCAAGGCCGAATGCAGCGCCTATCAACCCAAAGTTTTTAGCCCTGGTTTCGTTGGTGCTGATATCGGCTATATAGGCAGATGCTGTTGTGAAGCTCGCTCCCGTCATACCTGCTATGACACGGCCTACGAAGAGCCAGCCGTAGGTTGGTGCGAGCGCCAGAATTATATAATCGATACCAAAGCCGAGCAGCGCGAATAATAATACCGGCCTGCGTCCACACTTGTCGCTGAGGTTGCCCATAACAGGCGCAAACAGAAACTGCATGATTGCGAATACCGAAAGCAGCAACGCACCATAAGTACTTGCTTCGTTTACGGGTATTCCTTTAAGCAATGCGATGAGGTCGGCCATTACCGGGATGATCAGGCCCCATCCCATTACATCGATGAGGAGGGTGACGAAGATGAAACCAATGGCGGCATTTTTGGATGTGCGCATAGAGATAGAATAGCGAGCCGCAAAAATAAAATTTGCTTTGACGGTTTGCATGAAGTGATCGTTATGTTTTAACCGATTGATTTTCAAGAAGAACAAAAAAAGTTCCAAAAATATTTTGCGCAACCGAAAAGTTGCATATATATTTGCAACTGAAAGGTTGCATAACGAACTGAACAATGAGACGAGACGTATTCCAGGCTATAGCAGACCCTACAAGAAGGGCGATCATCGCACTCATCGCACTGCAGGCGATGACACCGAACGCGATAGCCGAGCATTTTGACATCACCCGGCAGGCAGTTTCCAAACACCTTCGCATCCTCAGCGAATGTGAGCTGGTGAAACAGCAGGGCCGGGAAATTTATTACACCCTTGAAATCGAGAAAATGAAACAGATCGACAAATGGCTGGAGCAATTCCGTAAGATCTGGGAAACGAGATTCAGCCAATTAGATAATTTATTATCAACAATCAAAAAACGCAAACAATGAAAACTGCACTGCAATTCGACTTCATCGTCGACAAACAAAACAACACCATTACTGTAAAACGTGAGTTTGCCGCAGATCTTGAATTAGTATGGAAAGCGTGGACAACTGCAGAATTATTAGACCAATGGTGGGCACCCGCCCCTTGCCGTGCAGAAACTAAATCAATGGACTTTCGTGAAGGCGGACATTGGTTGTATTGTATGATCGTTCCCGGAGAAGGAGGTAGTGAAGCTGATCAAATACATTGGGGAAGACAGGATTTTGAAAAAATTGTGCTGCACAAAAAATTTTCAGGCACAGATATTTTTTGTGATGAGAATGGCTCTGCAAATCCCGAACTTCCAAGAGGCAGGTTTGAAAATGTGTTTAGCCAGGAAACTGACGGGAAAACGCTTGTCACTATTATTTCAACACACAACAGCCTTGAAGAGCTTGAGATGGTGATGGAAATGGGCTTCAAAGAAGGATTTACAATGTCCCTTGAAAATCTCGATAATTTATTAATGACTTTAAAAACATTAAAAAGTATCGGGGCTGTTATTGCAGGATTTGCCGCATTGGTAATTTTATCAATGACAACGGACATCATTTTGGAAAAAGCGGGGGTCATGAAAACCGAACCGTTTGCCGAAAACCCTGTTTGGTTAATTGCAATAATTGTAGGCTATAGATCGATTTTCAACACAATCGGTTGTTATTTGACTGCACGACTTGCACCAGGCAAGCCAATGAAGCACGCCATTATTCTTGGAATGATCGGTTTTGTTTTGACCATTGCGGGACTTGCTGCAATGTGGGACGTTCCACCACGCTGGTATCCTATTTCACTTATAGTATTGACTTTACCTGCTGCGTGGCTTGGCGGAAAAATGGCAATTAAAAACTAGTTGAATCTGAGCTAAGCAAACAACATAAAAAGATCGACGCGAATCAGCCAACTGGACAATTTATTATCAACAATAAAAAAACAACGTAAACAATGAAAACTGCACTGCAATTCGACTTTATCGTCGACAAACAAGACAACAGCATTACCGTGAAACGTGAATTTGCCGGTGACCGCCAGCTGGTTTGGGATTGCTATACCAAGAGCGAACTGCTCGACCAGTGGTGGGCTCCAAGTCCGTTCACTACAAAAACCAAATCCATGGACTTCCGTGCGGGCGGCCATTGGTTGTATTGCATGATAGACCCTGAAGGCAAACAATACTGGGGCCGCATGGACTATACAAAAGTGAACGCCATTGACAGCTACGAAGCGCTCGATGCATTCTGCGATGAGAACGGCGAAGTGAATACACAGCTGCCTCGTGCTCCATGGGATGCACGCTTCACCGCCATGGGCGAGAACACGCTGGTGGTAACCAAGGTTACCTACAACTCGCTGGCCGACCTCGAAGCCGTGATCAACATGGGAATGAAAGAAGGCCTGACCTCGGCGCTCGAGAACCTGGATGCGCTATTGGAGCGTTTGACGAAATAATTTTTCAACGAGGCATTATGAAACAGGAACCAGTATTTGAGAAGGATATGAAAGGCGTGAAGACCAAACCGGCGGCATCGCACCTTACAAACGTGCCTTTGTCAGAAGGTTTCATCAGACGTGTCATCCAATTCCGGAGGAAGGAGCATGAGGCTGCGAAGCTTAAGAAATAGCAGCAGGTGATTAAACTTTAAAAACAAATTCATGAAACACGAAGCGATATTTGAAAAAGACCTTGCAAACAGCAGGCTGAAAGTGAAACGCAAATTCGACGCGCCGGTGGAAGATGTTTGGGACGCATGGACCAAACGCGAATTGCTGGATCAATGGTGGGCGCCAAGGCCATACAAAGCCGTCACCAGGAGTATGAACTTCCGCGAAGGGGGCGTGTGGCTCTATACCATGGTTGGCCCCGAGGGCGACAGGCAGAATTGCAGGGTCGATTACATGGTCATCGCCCCGCAACAGCACTTTACATGCACGGCAGTGTTCTGCGATGAACAGGGCCAGCCCAACAACGATATCCCTGTGATGCACTGGCTGAAAGAATTCTCAGGGGCAGGAGAGACGACCACCGTCAATGTTACCATCAGTTTTGATAGCGTGGAAGACATGGAGAAGATACTGTCTTTCGGTATGCAGGAAGGCTTCACCATGGCGCTTAACAACCTCGATGAGTTCTTTGCCGCACGCGAGGTGACCCAATAATACTATATCACTATGGATACGACGTTCAGGGTGTGCCACAAGGCCACCCTGAATATTTTTGTGCAGGCATCGCTAAAGCGCACACGAGCCGCCCTGCACCTGCGCAGCAGTATTCTGCGTATTGCATGCGGCTTCCGCATCAGCCCTTTTCTTGGCTTTGATCTCAGTTTTGGTAGTGCCTATGGTTGCATTAGGATAAGTACAGGTACAAGTGTACGTTTTTTCGCACGATGCCAGTGTGAGCAGGCCAATTATCGCCAGTGTCAGCTTTTTCATAGTATTCATTCGTTTAAGGGTGACGAACTTAAACCTGCGTTAAAATACTATGCCAGTAAACTGAGCTGTCGTCTTTTACCGGTGCTCTTCCTTCAGGGCAGCTTCTATTCTTTTGTCGGGTATCAGCCAGAGGATGGCGGTAAAGATGATGACAATAGCAGAAACAAGTGGATAGTACACTCCCCCGGCAACGGCAATGATATACATCACAACGGATACAATGCCCTTTGTTTCCTGCTTTTTCAATGCCACTACGAGCTTGCTATGGTCAGACACCTGCGCCATGATACACCGCTGGAGAATGTAGAACGCGATGGCCGCAAGCAGGAGATTAAGGCTGTATATCGCTACGGGGATATTCGCAAAATGGTTCTCTCCCATCCAGCCGGTTGTAAAAGGTATCAGTGAGAGCATGAACAGCAGGGCCATATTCCCCCAGATGATGCCGCTGGTGACATGATGCACGGTATGCAGCAGGTGATGATGATTACCCCAATAGATGCCCACGAAGATGAAGCTCAACAGGTAACTCAGGAAAACAGGCCAAAGCTGAAACAAAGCGTGTAAGGTGGCTTCGTGTGGTATCTTCAGCTCCAATACCATGATAGTGATGATGATAGCGATAACGCCATCGCTGAAGGCTTCGAGTCGCGTTTTGGTCATTTACCCTGGTTGTTTGGAGACGAATATAGTTCAGGGTTTTCGAAAATGCGAAGCCGCTCAGGTTGCGGACGGGGGATGTCTACTCCCGGTGGTCAGCCTCCAGGCAGTAGTTTGTCAATAACCTCTTGTTTGCCTGCGCTTGCGAATCGCCCGCGATAGATATACAGCAACAGGTCTAGCTCCCAGGGTTCTATGTACAGATTAGAAAGAAATATCTCGAAATTGCCGTCGGAAAAATCGAAGCGGAATACTTTGTTAGCGCCTGCACCGCTTTTACCGCCTGTAGCAAAATTTCTTCTTACATAATTGACCGTCGCGATGAGCTCATTGGTTATTTGCCCCCAGGCAAAGAAGCCGTCATTCAACGTCCAGATGCCGACGGCGTTGAGCGTCATTATGGGGTTGGTGTTCGCAGCCTTCGTTGGGTAGATATGTGTTTCTTCGGGTATCGACGGGTCGTCGATGAAATCGTATTGCTCGTTGAAGCGCTGTTGCAGTTCTTCGAGAATGCTGCGCTGGCGCATGCCCGTGAAACCTGTTATCCTGTCGTGTGAGTGCAAAGGCAATAACCCCGCCATCTCTGCCGAGCGTTGCAGCTGGTGAATGTCGGTAACATGATCATAAGCCCAGATGCGCCAGCGTGGTGTTGCCCAACTCATGTACAGCGATGAGCCTATGACGCCCGCCAGGATGAACAATAATCCAAACCATGATAAGCAGATAACCATTAAAACCGCCAGTAAAAGGAATACGATAAATATCCGCCTTGGCGGCACTATGACCGTTTTCATGCCTTTTTGTATGGCTTGCTGCACACTAACATTGCGGGCGGGAATTGTCACGCCATGAATATAGGGAAGGGCGGCGATATTGTGAAGCGCCGGTGTTCAGGATGCCCGGTAGAACATCCTGAACACCTGGTCTTATTCCTTAACTATCTTTCGCGTGTGAACAACGCTGCCGTCATCCAGGTAAAGCAGATAGTTGCCTGGGGACAGGGAACTCATATCTACTTCGGCTGTGTGGCTAAACTGCAGCACCTCGAAAACTTTCCCGTTCATATCAGCCAGCTTTAGCTTATGGGTTCGTCCGTTATTCACCGTGATCTTTAAACGGTCCTGCACGGGGTTTGGATATACTTCAATGTTTGATGTCGTCGTTAGCTGGTCCTTTACAGATACTACCTGGTGCAGTGTTTTATGTTCCGAATTAAGTATTCTCCTTTTCAGCCCGTCTGCTTCATATTGTTGCACCATAGCAGTCAGATGCAGGTTTGCGATCTTGTAATTTCCAGGTATCGTATAGACAAACTCGTATTCCCTTCCTTCTCCTTTTTTGATCGATGCAGGGAGGCTGCCCTGTTTTCCCCAGGGGCCGCCTATCATGGCGCGCAGTACATGGTTATGAATATAGTTGTTCGGATCGGGAGCCATGGCCTGGTAACCTTTGATGCTATCCTCGATCAGGTAAAGGTTGAACCTGTAGTCGCCGCTGAGATCATCAAAAAATCCCGCCGCAACTGTTACTTTTAATTCCCTGGTACCCGCATCAAAGCTTGCTGCCTTAAAATATACCTGTACCGGCTCATAGAACTGTTCCCGCTGGCCATAGGCTTGCAGGGCATAGCCTGTATCGCCCGGGGAAACATAAGAATAATAAACAGTGCCTATGTTCGTCTGTGAGGCGAACTTAAACCTGTCGAAAAAAGGCGCGGGATGGCCAAATCCATAAAAATTATCCACTACTTCTGCATCGGCATTGTACAGTATCTCAAGAGGGGAGAAACTGGGCGGTAATGTATATAAGCTCGCGATTGAATAGTTCGCGTTCTTGCTTACGACTGTATCGTTGAATAAGGCTGCTTCATAACAAGGCCCGCACAGCTGGTGCTTGAATACTTCCAGCAATACATTTTTCTTGGGCAGTGAGGGGAAAACACGGATGGTAGCAGTGAGCGTATCATTAGCCGGATTTACATCCAGGGGCGCGATCATTTTTATCCATACTTTCAGCTTGTAAGTGCCGGCGGATGGAAAACTTACGTTGAAAGCAGGGTCCTCCACCAGTCCGTTTATGCCACTGAACTTAATTTGTATAGGTACCTTACTCACACTGTTTACAGCACCATTATCCTGTTGCCAGTAAATATCAACTTTACCCAATCCTGTGGTTCCTGCATTCCTGATGCTGACTGCAAATTTTTTTGTGCCGGGTACCTGGTAGTCGAGTGGCGTTAACGCTGCAACGGTAAAATCGCATTGTGCCCATACCGGGGAAACAAAAGGTAAGGCCAGCAAAAGCAGGTAGCATTTAAGTTTCATAAGAGGCTTTTAGGTTTTAGAGGTTAAATCAACAACCATGCCATATATGAGAGATGCATTGTCATCCTTAAATATGGGAAGGCGGGGAGGAATGGAAGCGTTGGCGATATAGAAATAAAGCTTGCTTTAGATCGCATCGAATTAGCTGTCTTTAATGATGGGTATTTATTCCCGTTTATTCACTATAATTATCGTCTGCATTTAATGATCTGAATTATGAAAATACTGGCTATTGAGAAAGAAGTTGCAGGGGTGGACTGGAGTACTGTAAGCAAAGAACTGCTGGCGCAGGAGGCGCTTGATGTGTATAGAATGTACCTCAGCGAGCAACTCCGAGAACATTATTTCAATGAAGAAAATTCTGCTGTCCTTGTATTGGAGTGTGAGACCAGGGCCCAAGCAAAGGAATTATTAGGAAAATTACCTTTGGTAGAGAAGAACCTGATCACGTTTGAATTGATGGAGCTGCACCCTTATACCGGCTACGGCCGGATCATTTATACAATAGAACAACCATAAACACCATGGCAAAACATAAATTATTAAGGATGGACAATGTCGGTATCATTGTCGAAGACCTGGAAGCTGCTGTCGACTTCTTTGTCGAACTTGGCCTGGAGCTTGAAGGGAAGATGGCTGTTGAAGGAGATTGGGTTGACCGCATTGTAGCACTGGATGGCGTCCTCAACGACGTTGCTATGATGCACACCCCTGATGGCCACGGCAAGCTGGAGCTGATAAAGTATCAGAAACCGAAAGCCTTCGCCGGTGAGCAGAATGCACCGGTGAATGCATTGGGTATACGTCGCATCATGTTCGCCGTTAAAGGGATTGATGATGTTGTTGCCCGCCTGCAGAAACATGGCGCCAGGCTTATTGGCGAAATGGTGCAGTATGGCGACTCCTATAAGCTCTGTTACCTGCACGGCCCAGAGGGCATTATGATAGCGCTGGCCGAGGAGCTAACGAATAACCCCGAAAAGGACGCTAACACGTCTGCACTGCTGCGGATGGATAACGTGCTCATCGTTGTCGACGATCTGGAAGCCGTCAAGGGGTTCTTTTTGGAACTTGGCCTTGAACTTGAGGGAGAGCCCGTGGTGGAAGGCCCTTCTGTGGATAGCCTGCTAGGACTAAAAAATGTAAAGGCGACACTCTCGGTGCTGCGTACACCCGACGGCCACAGCGGTATAGAGCTGGATAAATTCCATTCGCCCGGTGCGGTGGCGGGTGATGCAAATGCTGTGAATACCATTGGCATCCGCCGACTGATGTTCGCTGTTGAAAATATTGATGACGTTGTGGCGCGCCTGCAGAAGCAAGGAGCCCAGCTTATGGGCGAGGTAGTGACCTACGAGAACGCGTACAAGCTTTGTTATCTCCGCGGGCCCGAAGGAATTATTATTGCGCTGGCCGAAGCGCTTAGTGACAATGCGGAGAAGGTGATCGGGAGGTAGGTACATCTCCCGGCAGCTATTTCCACCGTCCGTTCTTTGTAACATTCACAAACCGTTCGCCCTCTAAACGGAAAAGCCCCGCGCCGGAGCCGAACCACATTCGTCCTGCGTTGTCTTCAAAGATGGCCTGCACGCAGCAATTATTCAGTCCGTCTTTGGCATTGAATATCCTGAAGGCTTTACCATCGTAGCGGGCAACGCAGCCGCGCAGCGATACCCAGATATTACCTTTGCGGCCTTCAAACAAACGCCATGCTTCTTTGCCGCAAAGTTCCTTGTCGGTAAAATGGGTGAACGACTTGCCGGTCCTGCGGCTGACGCCGTTGTGTTGGGTGGCGAACCATATATTGCCCTTCCTGTCTTCAAGGATGCCGTTCACGAAATTGCCGCCCAGCCCATCAGCTTTCGACACATTGGCGAGGCTCCTGCCATTATACACATACACACCGCGCCCGTTGGTGGCCAGCCAGATCCGGCCCTTACTGTCTTCCTTTATATCCCAGATGATCTTGGCGCTGGTGACA
Organism: uncultured Sphingobacteriales bacterium; assembly: GCA_946887085.1. The sequence continues at coordinate 2,978 of CAMPKG010000059.1, read as the reverse complement.
CCGCGGGTGAAATCTCTTTCTATCGCCGCAGGCACCTCGAAAGCTGTAAAGTTTTTTCCCTCGTAGCGGCAGGCGCCTTCCAGCGTACCTATCCAGATAATGCCTTTCCTGTCTATCAGTAGACTCCAGCAATCGGAGTGGGGCAGTCCGTCTTTTTGCGTGAAGATGCTGAACTCTTTGCCGTTGTATTTTATCAAACCCCTGTCGGTGGCAAACCAGAGATTGCCGTTCCTGTCTTCCGCTATTTCGCGCACGGCCCTGCCGGCAAAACCGTTTGAGTAGTTGAAATACGTGAGCGACTTTCCATCGTACATGCACACGCCATCGTTATTGGTGCCGAACCAGAGCCTTTGTTTTTTGTCTTCGTAAATGCAGCGGATGATCTCACTTACCTGCGCTTGCTGATAGGTAAAGAAATTCAATGGCGTTTTATTCTCCTGCCCGTAACTGCAGTTGAATATGCTTAGCGTGGCGGCGAACAGGAGCAGGGTTTTCATAAGGGAAGTTACGGAGATTTAACACTCCTGTTTCCCTTATTTACATAACGGCCTTTTTCCTTCGTACTGTCTGCCTCAATGGTCATTTCATGATCGTTGGCTGCTGTAATGACCGCAACCTTGCTGCCGTTCCTGTAGATGTTCAGGTCATTGTCCAGCCGGTAGAGGGTGTCGTTGAATTCTATCCAGTCGCCGATGTGGTAGCCGTTGTCGTATTTCCAGGCATACTTTACGATCTCTTTTTTTGAAGGAGCGCAACCCAGAAAAACAGCTGATAACAGTAGGGTGGTGATGGTGCGGATAGGCTTGGTCATGTTTGAAAATTAGAAGAATAGGGAATGTGCTTGATCTTACACTTTTTCAATTGCTTCCAGCTGCACTATCCATTTGAGGGTGATGAGGAGGGGGATGATGCCGATGATACCAAATGAGCAATCAATAAGAATGTGGAACCAGGGAATGTGGCGGATGGGGCCGGCGATGACGGCCAGGGGTATAACGCAGATACACGCGAGTATTGCCCAGTCGATGATCCATTTGTTTTTGACAGGGTCTTTGTAGGGGCCGATAAATGCCAGGCCTATAACGATGTGCGCAAAAGCCAGCCAGTCGTAACCATAGAACAGGAAATGGTGGTTATCGTTTACATCCGATACGCCCTGCCAGACCCTGAAAAGCCATGCACCTATCAGCGAATCTTCCGGAAATAGGTTATGCTCTACTATCCATTTCAGCTCGGAATATACCGGGAATGCTGTTACGCCACTTAATATGAGCGTAACAACAAACACCACGATCATTATTCTTATCCGGGTCAATAGTTTTTGGGCAGTCATAATAGCGCCTAAAGTAGTGAATAGTGGAGGAAGTAAGAAGTTGCCGGTGCTCGCCGATCAGGAGATCGACTGCCGGTGCGACGAAGTCAGAGACTTCGCCGAACGCGGACTTCGCCGAGCTGGGGGAAGTATGAAGTTGCCGGTGCTCGCCGATCATGAGATCGAAAGCCGGTGCGACGAAGTCAGAGACTTCGCCGAACGTTTGGTTTGTTTAGTGGGAACACTACGGCGAGCTGGGGATCGACAGCCGGTGCGACGAAGTCAGAGACTTCGCCGAGCGTTGTTTTATTTGTTTGGAAGACTACCGCGAGCTGGGGGTCAAAATCCATATAAGTCAGCAAAAGTGTCATTTATAAACCCGTCAACAGTTTGATCATAGGTCCCATCTTCTTTTAAAGAGTTCACTATCTGGGTCACACGGATATTTATCATTTGCAGCGTACTTGAGTCAGGCTCAATAAATGGGATCCGTTTAATATAGTTAGCCGGGTTATTTGCTGAAGGATTTATCGCACGAATTAATTTATTGCAGGTTGTCGAGTTGAAAAATGCTAACAAGTAAAGCACATATTTTTCGTCCTTTGGGAAAATTCCGACAATGCTTTGGTCAAAAAGTTTATTCTCTAAAAGAGCTGCACTAATTCTCGAAGAACTGACCATTGGTACACCTATTCCGTACTTGAAATAATATTGGGAATTTTGGAATCGAGATTTTTTGTCCGTTTTATAATGAGCGACAGCTTCCATACTCCAGTCCATGTACCAATTATCTTGCTTATAGTATTTTGTGTTACCACCTTTTAGAACCGGGACGAAATGTTTCGTGTCCGAAATGCCCGATAACAAATCTGGTAGCTCTAGATACTCATTCCCAATGAGTGATTTGTCAACGATCCTGTAATTTTTTGCATTCTTGTGGTTTGGATCCAACGAGCGTAGATATTCTTTATCGTTTCCTGAATAAAATCCAGTCACACAATCTGCAATGTCGCCAACACGCGTTGGGGAATTGTTGATTGCGGTTATTAGATTTTTGTTGTTTGTACGAAAGAACGTAAAGTCGTCATTGTTTAATAGTTCCTTTTGAGTGTAATGTGTTTTTTCAAGGTGTAATGCGTCAGGATCACCAAGCTCATCCACAGACTTAAATCCGCTGATAATCCTGAATTGATTATTTAAGCAAGTTTGTTTACCATCACATCGCTCCAACGTAATTATAGATAAGTTGGCGTATCCAAAATTGACGCCAGGAAAAAAACTTGATGGGAAAAGCAGTATTTCGCATATTTTGGTCCGACACAGCAGAAATTCACGTATGCTCTTATGCATGTGTAAGTTCAAAAAAGTATCGGGAACTATAAAGCATAATTTGCCCCCGTCGCTTAACAGCTGAATACAGCGATATAGAAACAGGGTGTATGTTTCTTTGGCGTATAAATTTGGAAATATCTTCTTGAGTTTTGCACGCTTTGTATACTCCTGCCACGCACCATATGGCGGATTTGCAATGACTTTGTCGTAACCCTTTTGAAATTTTGCTCGGAAATCTAAATTATCATCTAACAAAGTATCTGCATGGTAAATCGTAACGTTGTTAAACGTTTCGAATTTTTCCATTAATACTTCGACCGATTCACCATTTAGC
>CAMPKG010000058.1 GCA_946887085.1 uncultured Sphingobacteriales bacterium | reverse complement strand
AAAAGTGGCCGGCCATAACAGCCGGCCACTGGCCACCCGAAGATCGGAAATTAACTAGCGTACGAATACTGTATGCGCCTGGCGCGAGCGACCATCGGTCACCTGCAGGTAATAGATGCCCGCGGGCAGGTTTGATACGTTCAGCCTGTAGTTGTCGCTGAAGTTTTCTGTCTGCATTACCTGCTGGCCGAGCGCATTGAACATCACGGCTTTATAGCCGGTGGCCGTATTGGCACCGATACCTGAGCGGCGGGTTTGTACCAGGACATTGCCATTTTCAATGTCCTGCGATACCGTCGATGTGAAATCATCGTTGTACGAAGACTTGAAGCCAACCAGGTTTTTCTTGCAGATCACCCTGTTCACCAGTTCGATCTTTTGTCCTTTGAATTCCTCTTTGTTGTAGTCTACTTTATATTTCCGGTATTCTACCTTATCCAGTTCATACTTAGCCTCTTTCGGATCTACCTCATAGTCCTCCATTTCGCATTTCTCCACGATATTGTCGAAGGCCTGTATATTCCATCCCCACGACGACATGAACTCATTCACATCAGGTTCAAATTCGCCAACAACCGTCATGTTGGTATATTCAAACGCTTTCGCGATGTCGTTGAGCTGCATATTGCCGCTGTTGTAGCCACTGATAAAATGACGGCGGTGGTACATTACTGAACCATCGTCCATAAGTTTCATAACCATAGGGTTCAGTTTAGGGAAATTGTAAGAGATGCCATAGCGGCTCTTTGTATCGTGCTCGATCTCCGGATCGCTTATGCGGTAGAAATCGTCTTTGAACTGGTAGCGATATGACCAAACAGGAGAGACGTTGTAAGGATCAAATTTTGTTACCCATAATCCCCACTGGTCGGGTACCGGGCTCTCATCAGAGATATCATATTGCGGATGGTCAAGCCTTTCGCCTGCGATCACAATGGTTTTGTCATTCTTATCGACAGTTACGTGTTGCAGCAGTTCGTACTGGATGCCTTGCTTGTCTACTCCATAAGGTAACAGGTTGCCCAGGAATACTGCGTAGTTGATGTTACCGTCGGCGTCGATCAAAACAACCAGTCCGTCGTTATCCCATGTATTATCGGGCAGTTCTTTATGGATCCAGTTATTGGTGGCGCCCACAGCCACGAAGTATTTGTCATCCAGGCGCTTGATGTCGTTCATCACGTTGTATACCTGTTTTACTTCGTAAATGCCATTGTCGTATTTATTGTCTTCGAACTCACGTTCCCATACAAGGTCGCCGTTTTGATCAAGGCGCATAACAATGGCAGCTGATGCTGAGTATTTATGTATTCCTTCACCGTATTTCAGCGGACGCTTGCCTGTTACCAGCACATAGTCCTTTTCCGCTTCCAGTGATGTAAGCTCCAGGGTAGGGTACCACCTGAACCAATTCACAGCGCCTGAAAATTTGTCTATCGACATGACGAAAGGAGCTGACACACCGTTGTGGTCATCGTAATGGCCCACGAGGATGAGCGCATTGAGCCCATACATTTCATCGATCGTTTCGGTGCGTATCTCCATTTTTTTTGTGTCGTTGAAATACTCCCATACGCTGATGAAGTTCATGTCGGGGTCGCACTTTGTAATGCCGAGATAAGTTTCCTTGCCATCGCGCGGGCGCAGACCCTGTGCTATGTAGTAGGACTTTTCATTGTCATCGCGGTAGATAGCATGCTGTTCTACCCACTGCTTTTCATTAGGGTCGATGTGGATGGTAGTGTAATCGTTTTGATATATCTGCGCGTGTGCGACGTTGAAGGATGCTGTGCATAAGAAACAGGGCAGCAGCAGCGTTTTCATGGAAAGTTTGCTAAATGAGATCATGGTTTTGTTTTTAATGGTGAATAATGATGATGATTGAAAGGGTCTGAAAAGGTTATCAGCAGGTGGCCTTGCTGCGTCGGTGACAAAAGTATATGGCTGTTTTTATTTTTGATAGGGTGAAAAAACGGTTTTTATATTTCGGGAATTTCCTTAACTAATTGCGGCGATTAGCAATCAGGCTATAACGAATAACAGGAGAATATTTATATAAAGAGCTGTATTAATGAATAGTTGGCACGAATACTGTGGCCGGTTTTTATAAACGGATAATGAAGAGATTTTTTTATAGTATAGGTTTTGTATTCTGTGTCGCGTTAACAGCCTGTGGTAGTGGCGATACCGGCGAAGGCTACAACAGCAACGAGGTTGATGATTTCAATACAGATCCCAATGCCACCTTTACCGATAGCGCTTCTTCGATACCTGCAGGCACGAGGGGTAATCCTGATTCCAGCATAAATGTTACACCACAAGGCACTGGTTCTGATACCGGTATGACCAACATCAACCGCAGCGGAGCACGTTAGTGTTGGTACATTAACGCAACAGCCATATTTTCGCGCGAGAATTTTTATTCCATGAAGACGTGGTTATTGAGCTTTTGCCTGTTAGGCAGTATTTCATCGTATGCGCAGGTGGCAGAGTTAGGTGTTTCGGGCGGACTGGCCGTACACACGGGAGCCGGCGGCAGTATTTACTATAAAGCTGAGCGCGCTAATGCAACGCCAATGGCCGGCGCAACCTTACTGGTCAACGTAGACCGGTTATCTGAGGCCCGGATAAAATGGCAGGTAGGCGCGGTGGGCAACTATTTCGCGACACTAAAAAACCAGACAACTATAACACAGTTTTATTTCAACGACACGATCGGCAACGACGGGCGATTCTTCCGTTATGCGAAATACATGTTGTCGCTGGGTGGAGTAGTGAATGCGAAATACAAACTCTCAGATATATCCTATGCGTATGCCGGCGCTACAGCCGGTGTAGCAGTATCGAGGAATACATCGCACAGGTCGGCTGCAGATTTTGCAACAGGCGAAATTACGTACACGGCGCCTGATGGCGGCCGCGGTTATTATGCCGGTTTGCAATTTGGTGTCAGCTACCGCGCCACACAACGCATCGCCTTAAATGCAGAAGCGGGACTGCGCTATTACAACCTGCATTTTTCAGTAGAGGATAAAAGCTACCCCGGAGGTACAGAATTCAATTATTCAACGATGATCATTCCTATAACAATCGGTGTGCGTTACCGCATAGGCTTTCCTAAACAGATCAATTACGAAACCGGGAAGATGGAATTGATGAGGGATATTGAGGAGAAGCGTAGCGGCAAATAGCTCATTCTACTATTTCTTCAGATACTATCTCATATCGGAAGCTATCGCGAGACACTGAGGTTAGGGAATGAATGGTTAGCCCGTCTTCAAACAGTTCATAAACCAGGTAGTCATCAGCGCCGTCCCCGTTTAATTCCGTTACCGCCACGGAATCAAAGCTACCATCAGGAGATGTCAGGAAAAGTATTTCTTTGTGTCCTTTGAACATACCCAGCGTTGCAGCATGTTCTGAATAGCCAAGGACAAAACTATGGTCGCCGAAATGGAAGGTCTTCGGTTTTATAGGTTCTCCAGTCTCAAATTTCTGACCAGAATTGAAACGCGGATCGTTTGGGTTGATCTTACTACTACGGTTGCACGAAAATAGAATCAAAATAAGGGCAATGCCCGTTAGCGTGGCCTTTGCATGCATAGTTAAAAATACAAGGAGCTGACGAAAAATGAAGGCTTTTGGAATCATTTAAACGGGAACCATTCTCCATCAGTTTAGTTAAACCCAACTCTGGTGGGTTTTCGCGAGCAAAAATATTTCTGGTTCAATTGCCACGGCCTTGAGGCCGTGGATTCCGGAAAACACGAAAGGCTTTAGCCGAACTCTTCACTTAAACCTGGCTGGTTCGGCTAAAGCCGATTAATTCAATTCGACTTCCACGACCTGAAGGTCGTGGCAACAAAAGCCTTGCTTGTGGCCGCAGCAGCAGGCAACTTTTGACTACTCACACCGTATACAGCTTATTAGAATCCCATCGGGCGAAAAACAAAAAGGGCTGACCAAATATCAATTTGTTTTTGGTCAGCCCTGCTTGATTTTATTTAAAACCTTTCGTGGCTGAAACTGCTATCGCAAATCTACCACCTCCACACCCGGATATTTCTTTTTGTCGAAGGTGAACATAGCGTCACTGATGTTGGCATTGGGTGTAAAACCGCTGACGTCGTATTTTATCTGGTTACCGTTCTTTTCCCAGATATTGCCACCTACTATGGTGCTGTTCTTATCCACCGCCAGTTCCACTTTGCTGAACTGTTTGCTCTTATTGGTGGGGGTGAGCATAACTACATCGCAGTCCTTACCGTTCACTTTTTTCTTGCCTACGTATTTATAGGCATATTCTTTATCGTAAAAGTTTGTGAACAGCTTTGCAGGAGAGATGGTTTGATCGTTGGGATTATAGGCGCTCACCTGCACTTCATTGGTCTCTTTCATATAGGTCCACACGGTCTTGTTATCGCAGATGATCTCCTGTCCGTCGAGGTTTACTTTGTACTTAGGCCCTTTCATGAAAAAGCTGCCTTTCTTTGATTCGCGTACCTTGCCGTTACCGCCTGCTATGGAGAGCGCGAAATTGGCTTTCAGCGATTTAAGGCTGTTTACTTTTTTGCTTACGTTCTCGAGTATCGTTTTTGCTTTAGCATCATTTTGTGCAATTGCCGGAGTAGCCAGTAAACCCAGAGCCAGTACACCTACGGTCAGAAATTTCTTCATTGTCCTTTTCTAAAATTTGTGCAATATTACTTAGTTACGACGAAATCGCTTGTTAAAGGTTTAAATAACTGAAATGTTAATGTTTAATTGAGTGTGCTTAAGAACTGGTCGAGCTCAGCTTCGGTTTTATATAATACATCGCGGGGTTTGCTGCCCATTGCAGGGCCTACAATACCCGCTGCTTCAAGCTGATCCATAATGCGTCCCGCCCGGTTATAGCCCAGGTTATAGCGGCGCTGCAGCATGGATGTAGAGCCCGATTGTGTGGTTACCACTGTACGCGCGCAATCTTCAAACAGCTTATCGCGGTTGGTGAGGTCAACTATCTTGTCGTTGTCGGCATCTTCGCCTTCATACTCCGGCAGTTCGAACGCTGAAGGATAGCCACGCTGGCGGCCAATGAAGTCAACAATGTTCTCCACCTCAGGTGTATCCACAAAGGCACACTGCAAACGCAGCAGCTCGCTGCCATGCGATACAAGCATATCACCGCGGCCTATCAGCTGTTCGGCGCCACCTGCATCCAGGATGGTGCGCGAATCGACCTTAGCCGACACCTTAAATGCGATACGGCCAGGGAAGTTGGCTTTAATGGTACCTGTGATCACGTTCACTGAAGGGCGCTGCGTAGCTATGATGAGGTGTATACCGATGGCACGGGCAAGCTGGGCCAGGCGTGCGATAGGCATTTCCACCTCTTTACCGGCCGTCATGATCAGGTCGGCAAACTCGTCTATTACCAGTACTATGAATGGCAGGTATTTATGTCCCCGCTCTGGGTTGAGGCGGCGGTTGATGAATTTCTCGTTGTATTCTTTAATGTTACGCGCACCGGCTTCTTTCAATAGCTCGTAGCGGTTGTCCATCTCTATACAAAGTGCGTTCAGTGTATAGATCACTTTTTTGGTATCGGTGATGATAGCCTCTTCTTCATTCGGCAGCTTGGCGAGGAAGTGTTTTTCAATCGTGCGGTAGATAGAGAGCTCCACTTTCTTCGGGTCTATCATCACAAATTTCAGCTGCGAAGGATGTTTCTTATACAGCAGCGAAACGAGGATGGCGTTGATACCAACTGATTTACCTTGTCCCGTTGCACCCGCCATCAGCAAGTGCGGCATGGTTGCAAGGTCTACTATATAGTTCTCGTTGTCGATCTTCTTACCCAGCGCTATCGGCAGGCTCATCTTCGAGTTGGCAAACTTCTCGCTCGCCAGTAACGCGCGCATCGATACGATCTGTTTGTTGGCATTCGGTACCTCGATACCAATAGTGCCGCGGCCCGGTATCGGGGCAATGATACGTATGCCAAGTGCTGCAAGGTTCAGCGCTATATCATCTTCCAGGTTGCGGATCTTGGAGATACGCACACCTTCGGAGGGAACGATCTCGTATAGTGTAACAGTGGGCCCCACCGTTGCACTGATGCGTTGTATCTCTATACCGAAGCTGCGCAGTGTTTGTATGATCTGGTTCTTGTTCTTCTCCAGCTCTTCTTTATCCAGCTGTATGGCTTCCTGGCTGCGGTCTTCCAGCAGGTCGAGGGTAGGGAATTTATAATCCGGCAAGTCGAGCTCAGGTGCATAAGGCTCATGGCTCTCTATGCTGATATGTGCGCCGTGTTTCAGCACAGGCTCTTCGTCTTGCTTCGCAGTTACTTCAAAAGAAAACACAGGGTCTTCGTCTGCTTTTGGTTTCTTTTCCTTCTCAGGTATGGCCAGTTCTACAGGTTCCGTTTCTTCTCCGGTTTCTTCGCCTTCCTCAAATTCGTCCTCATCTTCTATTTCTTCTTCCTCCTCTTCCTCAGTCAGCACTTCGTTCTCACGCAGTTCGTTCATGGAACCGGAATTGGCAATATATGGTTTATCGGTGTCCGGTACCTCGTGCATGGTCATGTGCCAGTCTTTTATATCACCGGTTTCCTCATCCACATTTTCCGGCGCACCGATGGTGTCATCCATCATATTGTTATAACCTGCAGGTACAGGTTCTTTTACATCCGGCAGTTCTGTATTGCCGGCGGCAACGGGTGTAGGTACTATTGCTGCGGCCATAGCTTTGGCAGTGCGTTTTGCACGTCGCAACATCGGCCTGATATCCAGCGCAAATACGACGAACGCGAAAAAGCAAGCAATGGCGAATAACGTAAGCCCGGTTCCCGCTTTGCCGAGGAAGCCATTCATATAAGCAATGGCCTCATTACCCCAGGCACCACCATAAGGAAAATCTGAAGTTGGGAACAAATAAGCAAGAATAGGAGCTATGACTAATAATACTATCGACAGCCACCTCATATAACGCATTGGCATTTCCATGCGTTTGCCGTAGATCATGGCCATGCCCAGCAATGTTATCCATAACCCGATGGCCAGGGCGGCTATACCTGCACCATTATATACCAGTCCGTGAGAGAGCGCAGCGCCAAGGCGTCCGCCCCAGTTCTCTACAGTGTATTCTTCCGACGAGATAAAATGCCATACACCCTTTCCCGAGGACATGAGCATGTCCTGGTCTTGCTTCCAGGTAACGAAATAGCTGATGATGGCAAAGCAGGTAAAAACACCTGTTAACAGGAAAAATATTCCAAAGCCCAGCCTCAGCTGGCGCTTGCGATCAATCATTGATGGTGTGGTATCCACCGGGGGCGGCGGAGCCGTTTTCTTGCTGTTCTTCTTCTTAGTTTCGGCCATACTGGCAATAGAAAATCAAAGTTACAATTTGCTATAGCTTTATCTAATAGAAAGTTTTATTATAAGAGTTGTCCATGCTACGATTTCCCCCTCCTTACCTCCCCAAGGGGAGGACATGCAGCATTAAATGTGCGGCGAAGTTTTTATGAGGCTATATTTAGATAACTAAATTTTGTCCCCCTCCGGAGGGGGCAGGGGGAGGAAACATGCAGCGCTTTGCGCAACTCATACAACAGGTAATCAATACCACCAAGACCAACGACAAGCGCGATGCGCTGGTGCGTTACTTCGAGGATGCGCCTGATGCCGACAGGCTATGGATGGTAGCGCTGTTTACCGGGCGAAGGCCAAGGCGGGTCATTAGTTCCACCTTGCTGAGCCAGTGGTGCCTGGAGCTGGTAAACCTCCCGGGTTGGCTGTTCTCTGAAAGTTACGGGGTAGTGGGCGACCTGGCGGAAACTATCTCGCTGATGCTGCCTGCTCCCACCAAAAAAGAAACGACACTCTCGCTGGCCGATATGATGGAGGAATTCCGCAAGCTGCAAAAAGCAGATGACGAAGGGAAGAAAGCATTTGTCCTCAACCAGTGGCAACGCCTCGATCAGCCTTTCTGTCTCGTGTTCAATAAACTGATAACCGGCGGATTCCGTATTGGGGTGTCACAGAATTTAGTAATACAGGCCATCTCCATGTATACAGGCAAGGAAATACAGGCCGTCGCACATATGATCAGCGGCAGCTGGGATCCTTATACTACTTCCTTTAGCGACCTGATACATGAGAGTGTTGTGAAGGTAGATACTTCAAAGCCTTACCCCTTTTACCTGGCTTATGCATTGGAAGGAGAAGCTGAAGACCTGGGGCCGGTAGCGGACTGGCAGATAGAATGGAAATGGGATGGCATTCGCGGTCAGCTGATAAGAAGAAGCGGCAGTTTGTACTTGTGGTCGAGAGGGGAGGAACTGATAACCGATAAATTTCCCGAGATAGAAAGCCTACACTTCTTGGTGCCTGATGGCATAGTGCTGGATGGTGAGGTTCTTTCGTACCGCGATGGTTTGCCGATAGCATTCCAGTATTTGCAGACGCGCATTACCCGGAAGACGGTAAGTAAAAAACAACTTACGGAAGCGCCGGTAGTTTTTATGGTGTACGATCTTCTGGAACACAAAGGTGAAGACCTTCGCCAGCGAACCATGCGGGAGCGCCGTGAACTGCTGGAACAAATAGTGCAAAGTGTCAACAGTAAACATCTGATCTTATCGCCACTCGTGCATGAAGATAGCTGGGATAAAGTTCGCGAGCTGATGCTCACTGCCCGTGAGCGCAATTGCGAAGGTTTTATGCTGAAGCGTAGATCTTCTGTATACCAGGCCGGTCGCCGCCGCGGCGACTGGTGGAAATGGAAAGTGCAGCCGCTTACTGTTGATGCCGTGCTGGTATATGCGCAAAAAGGCAGCGGCAAGCGCGGTAATCTTTATACCGATTATACATTTGCAGTACGCAATGGCAACGAGCTGGTGCCTTTTGCTAAAGCATATTCGGGGCTTACTGATAAAGAAATAGCAGAAGTTGATAAATTCATCCGGCAAAACAGCCTCGAACAATTCGGGCCTGTGCGTACGGTAAAGCCTGAGTTGGTTTTTGAAATAGCTTTTGAAGGCATCGCTGCATCGAACAGGCATAAGTCGGGCGTGGCGGTGCGTTTCCCGCGTATAGCGCGGCGGCGTACCGATAAGCATGCCGACGAGATCAACACATTGGAAGAATTGAAACAACTATTAGCGCAATACGGTAAAACCTGATGGCGAGAAAAAAACTAAATGAACAGGTTGATGGTTTTGAAGTGATCCGCCAATGGTTGGGTAGCAAAGGCCTGCGTCCTTTTGCCTTCCAGGAGGATGCCTGGCAGATGTATGTAGAAGGGCAGAGCGGTATTGTAAATGCGCCAACCGGTTTCGGTAAAACGTTTTCGATTTTCCTGGGGGTACTTATCGATTGGATCAATCGCAATCCCGACTATCTCTCCAAAACAAAGAATGGACTGCAACTGCTTTGGATAACACCACTGCGTGCGCTTGCAAAGGATATTGGCCGCGCAATGGAAACTGCATTGGCCGAGCTCGATATTCCATGGCGCGTCGGCGTGCGCAATGGGGACACCTCCGTCAGCGACAGGCAGAAGCAGAAGACCAATATGCCGGAGATACTCATCATCACACCAGAGAGCCTGCATCTGTTACTGGCGTCAAAGAATTACAAGCAGTTGTTTAACGACCTGCATTGCATTGCTGTAGATGAATGGCATGAGCTGCTGGGGTCTAAACGGGGAGTGCAGGTTGAGTTGGCGCTGTCGCACATCAAAACATTATACAGTCAGGAAGATCACTTGTTACGCGTCTGGGGCATCTCCGCGACCATAGGCAATCTTGATGAAGCGATGGTAGTGCTGCTTGGCGCAGACAATGACGGTGTACTAGTGCGCTCCGAGATGCAAAAACAGATCGCTATCCAAACTGTACTTCCGGAAACGGTGGAGAAATTCCCATGGGCAGGGCATTTAGGTTTAAAGATGATCGACAAGGTGCTGCCAATAATACACCAAAGCCGCTCAACCTTGCTGTTTACAAATGTACGCTCGCAAGCGGAGATATGGTACCAGTCCTTATTGAGTGCGGCTCCGGAGCTGGCCGGTGCTATGGCGCTGCACCATAGCGCTATCGAGTCTGAACTGCGCATGTGGGTAGAAGAACAATTGCACCTCGGCACATTGAAAGTGGTGGTCTGCACCGCCAGCCTTGACCTTGGTGTCGATTTTCGCCCGGTTGATACAGTAATACAAATTGGCAGTCCGAAAGGCATTGCACGGTTTATGCAGCGCGCAGGCCGCAGCGGCCACGAGCCCGGTGCTGTGAGTAATATCCATTTCGTACCTACACATTCACTTGAAATTGTGGAGGGCGCGGCTTTACAGCAGGCTTATGAAGAGCAAAAAATTGAAAGCCGTGTACCGGTAGTGATGGCTTTTGATGTGCTGGTACAGTATATGGTTTCGCGTGCAGTAGGTGAGGGCTTTGAAAGTGAAGAACTCTATAAAGAAGTGATCACTACACATTGCTATGCAGACCTCACCTGGGATGAATGGGAGTGGATGCTCGCCTTTATCACCACTGGCGGTACCACACTCAATAATTATGAGGAGTACCACAAAGTAGTAAACATCGACGGCGTATATCGCGTCACTAATAGAAGGGTAGCGCTGCGCCACCGCATGCATATAGGTACTATTGTGGGCGATGCATTGATGCGTGTAAAGTTTTTGGGAGGAGGATTTGTCGGTACTATCGAAGAGTCGTTCATCTCCCGGCTGAAACCCGGTGATGTATTTGTATTGGCAGGTAAAAGGCTGGAATTGATCACAGTGCGGGATATGAATGCCATTGTAAAAAAATCGACTACAAAAAGTGCATTGGTTCCTTCGTGGCAGGGGGGACGCTTACCTTTATCCGCCAATTTGGGCGAAGTATTGCGGGCAACCTTTCATCGAGCATCACAACATCCGGAATCCCATCACCTGCTCGAATTTTTGAAGCCGCTGTTCGATAAACAAAAGGATGTATCCCACATTCCAAAAGAAGGAGAATTGCTTGTAGAACTGATAGATACCAAAGATGGCTATCATCTTTTTGTGTATCCTTTCGAGGGCCGGTTGGTGCATCAATCGATGGCATCGTTACTTGCTTATCGTATCTCCAAGCTCGTGCCTATTACATTCTCTATTGCCATGAACGATTATGGTTTTGAATTGCTCAGCGATCAGCCCCTGCCGGTTAATGAAGAGAATATCAAAGCGCTGTTCGACCCTAAAGATTGGTATGTAGACCTGCAGCGCAGTGTCAACGCCGCCGAGCTTGGTAAACGCAAGTTCAGGGATATTGCTGTTATCGCAGGGCTTATATTCCAGGGATATCCCGGTGCGCAGAAGAAACAGCGGCATTTACAGAACTCCACCTCGCTGATATACGAAGTGTTGATGGAACACGAACCCCGGCATCTGTTATTGCAGCAGGCCTATAATGAAGTATTGGTACTAGAAGTGGAGGCAGCCCGCCTTTATGCTTCGCTGGAGCGTATCCACAGTAGTAACGTCATTATTTCCCGTCCCCAAAACCTTACACCTTTCTGCTTTCCTATTAAAGTAGACAGCCTACGTGAAGAGCTGACCAGTGAAAAGCTGGAAGACAGGGTACGGCGTATGCAGGCCCAACTCAATAAAGCGTAGCGCACAAGTGTGAATAACCGTAGTGGATAAGGCTTTCATCCTTTTGAGTAATGCACATTTGGGGATGAGAGTTGTGATATCCGTATATAACAGAAAGACAATCAGCCCGCTGCAATGTGGATAAATCCGGGCGTTAAAACATTAAAAAGCTTTGGCTGAGAAGAATAGTCACCCTATCTTTGCCGTCCGTTTCGGCGGAAAGCTCTTTAGAAGTCAGAAAGCTTGGATGAGAATATAAAATATGCTCAAACAGTTTGGAGGTTCGCAAATCATTCCTATCTTTGCGTCCCCTTACGGAAAGGGAGTAGTTCTTAACAAGGTTTTTTCAAGTGTAGAAGTCAGGTTAACAAATGTTTCTGAAAAATATTTCAGGCAACATTTTGCGGAGAGGAAAAGAGTTTCTACCTTTGCAACCCCGATGCGAAAAAGTAGTAGCGGGAGGGTAACAAAAAGTTCTTGAAAAAGTAAAAAAGGGTGTAGCGGTTAAAGGCCGCGTGAGGGGTTCAAATCCTCGGGCACGACAGAGTCAGCGGAAGCGTTGATAAGGTCTTTGAAAGATTGGGAAGCAACAGCAAGAGAGATGAAGTTCTCTCTACAGGTAAGACCCTGATTTAGGTCAGGGCGAAATAAGCGTAACAAATTAAGTTACACGTCTAATTTCCAAATAACGCAAATTTTTTAATGAACGTTAGAGTACAAAATTAGTCAGTGAACAAACAATCTTTACAATGGAGAGTTTGATCCTGGCTCAGGATGAACGCTAGCGGCAGGCTTAACACATGCAAGTCGAGGGGCAGCAAGGGTAGCAATACCTGTTGGCGACCGGCAAACGGGTGCGGAACACGTACACAATCTACCTTTATCTGGGGCATAGCCCGGAGAAATCCGGATTAACACCCCATAAAATAACAGAGTGGCATCACTTAATTATTAAAACTCCGGTGGATAAAGATGAGTGTGCGTCCCATTAGCTAGTTGGTAGGGTAACGGCCTACCAAGGCGACGATGGGTAGCTGGTGTGAGAGCACGACCAGCCACACGGGCACTGAGACACGGGCCCGACTCCTACGGGAGGCAGCAGTGAGGAATATTGGTCAATGGACGCAAGTCTGAACCAGCCATGCCGCGTGGAGGATGAAGGCCTTCTGGGTTGTAAACTTCTTTTATTGGGGAAGAAAAGCACGGTTTCTACTGTGTCCGACGGTACCCAAGGAATAAGCACCGGCTAACTCCGTGCCAGCAGCCGCGGTAATACGGAGGGTGCA
>CAMPKG010000057.1 GCA_946887085.1 uncultured Sphingobacteriales bacterium | reverse complement strand
GTGCCAACGCCATCCCCGCCCAATAGACCTACCTCCGCCCACTCCCCAAATCCCTCATATTCAATCAAATCACAATAAAATCTATCTTTTCCACATTCGCGGTCAAACCCCTAAAAATCCGTTTGCTAACAGTATTTTAGTAGACACCCCTTACCATTAAGGATCATATGCAATTTACTTTCTACGGGCACTCCTGTTTTACCATAGAAACAGCAGGCAAAAAGCTGTTGTTCGACCCCTTCATTACCGGCAATGAGCTGGCTAAGGATGTGGACGTGAACAGCATTGAGGCCGACTATATACTGGTAAGCCACGGCCACGGAGACCATACCGGCGACCTGGTGAGCATTGCCAAGCGCACTGGGGCAACCATCATCGGCATGTACGAGGTGGTGGCCTGGGCACAGAAGCAGGGCTGCGAGAAAGCGCACGGAATGAACCTGGGCGCCTATGATTTTGAGTTTGGCGAGGTGCGCCTGGTGCCCGCAGCACACAGCAGCAGCATGCCCGATGGCAGCTACGGCGGCGTGGCGGCAGGCATCATCGTTAAGAACGGCGAAGGCAGTTTTTATTTTGCCGGCGATACCTGCCTGACGATGGACATGCAGCTGGTACCGCGCTATGGCAAAATGGATTTTGCCATCATGCCCGTTGGCGGCAACTTCACCATGAACTACGAAGACGCGCTCATAGCCGCCGACATGGTGGAGGTGAACACGGTAGTAGGCTGCCACTTCGATACTTTCGGGTACATTAAGATCGACCACGAAAAAGCGAAGCAGGCATTTAAGGCAGCGGGCAGGGAACTGTTACTGCCGGGCATAGGAGAAACGATCAATTTAACCGGATTCACACAAACGGGATCTATACACACGCGGAAAACAACACATGGCTAAAGTAATAGCAATAGCAAACCAAAAAGGCGGAGTAGGGAAGACCACCACGGCGATAAACCTTGCCGCGAGCCTGGCCGTACTGGAATATAAAACCCTGCTGGTAGATGCCGACCCGCAGGCCAACAGCACCACGGGCAACGGCTTCGACCTGAAGAACATTCAGCTGAGCCTCTACGACATCATGGTGAATGATGCGCCCGCCGGACAGGTGGTACTGGAGACGGAAACGCCCAATCTCTACCTGCTGCCATCGAACATTGACCTGGTAGGTGCGGAGATAGAGCTGATCAACCACCCCAACCGCGAGAATGTTTTGCGCAAGGCGCTGGAAGAGCAACGCAAGGAGTTCGACTTCATCATCATAGACTGCTCGCCATCGCTGGGCCTGATAACGGTGAACTCGCTGACTGCCGCCGACAGCGTGGTGATACCGGTACAGTGCGAGTACTTCGCCCTCGAGGGTTTAGGTAAATTGCTGAACACGATCAAGATCGTTCAGACGCGCCTGAACACCGAACTGCAGATAGAGGGTATACTGATGACCATGTATGATGGCCGCCTGCGCCTGAGCAACCAGGTGGTGGAAGAGATCAAGAACCATTTCCACGAGCTGGTGTTCAACACCATCGTGCACCGAAACACCAAGCTGGGCGAGGCGCCGAGCTTCGGCAAGCCTGCGCTGATGTACGATGCCGAGAGCACGGGGGCTACCAACTACCTGAACCTTGCCAAGGAAATATTGCAGAAGAACAACCTGACCAAAATAAAGAACGAGGATAAAATTTTCGAGGACGACCATGTCGCAGACCAATAAAAAACAGGCATTAGGAAAAGGTATCCGCGCACTGCTGAATACCATTGACGAGGAGATGAAAACTCCCGGTGAAGCTGGCGTGCCGCCAACGGTAAGCGGGCAGAATGCCGGCAGCATCGTTCGTGTGCCTGTGGACCAGATAACGGTGAACCCGAAACAGCCACGCCGCGATTTTGACGAGACTGCGCTGAAGGAGCTGAGCGAAAGCATCAAGCTCCACGATATCATCCAGCCGGTAACGGTTGTGAAAATAGCACCAACGAAATACCAGCTCATCTCGGGCGAACGCCGCTGGCGCGCTTCGAAGATGGCCGGTATGAAAGATATACCTGCTTACATACGCACCGCCGACGATCAGCAGATGCTGGAGCTGGCCCTGCTGGAAAACCTGCAGCGCGAGAACCTGAACGCGATAGAAGTAGCCCTCAGCTACAAGCGCCTGATGGATGAGTGCGATATGACACAGGAACAAGTGTCGGAGCGCATGCACAAGGAGCGCAGCACGGTAGCCAACTACCTGCGCCTGCTGAAGCTGCCGCCGGATATCCAGAAATCGGTACGCGATGGCAGCCTGAGCATGGGCCATGCCCGCGCCATCATCGGCCTTGACAAGATAGATCAACAACTCTATGTGTTCCGCGAGGTGCAGGAGAAAGGTTTGTCGGTAAGGCAAACAGAAGCGCTGGTGAAGAACATGGCGCATCCTGAAAAAGCGTCGACGACTGCAGTAGCTGCACCGGTGAAACTTCCGCCTGCGTACAAGCGCATCGAAGACAATATGGCCTCGCACTTCAGCACCAGGGTAAAGCTGGACAGGAAGAAGAACGGCCGCGGACAGGTGGTCATCGAGTTTTACAACGATGAGGACCTGGAAAGGATCATGGATAAGATGAAACTTTAGTAATGGCGCAATTTCTCAATGGCTCAATTACTCAATGATATTGATGTGTGGTGAATGATAGTGTGAGAATGAGATTTTATGCTTCCTAATAACTGGCAACAGACGAGCAAAGAACACCAGAAGGCTTATAAGCGCATGCTGGAGACGAGCAATAAGAACAAAATGCTTAAAGCCCTCCCTGACCTGCACGAAGAAGCTTTCAGTAAGATCGACTGCCTGGAATGCGCCAACTGCTGCAAGAACTATTCGCCCCGCTTCAAGCAACCGGATATTAAGCGCATAGCCAGAGTGCTGAAGCTGAAGGAGGGTGAGTTGGTAGACCGCTACTTGAAACTGGATAGCGATGGCGACTACGTGGTGAAACAATCTCCTTGTCCTTTCTTAGCCGAGGACAATACCTGCAATATCTACGACGACCGCCCCAGCGACTGCAGGCGATATCCGTATACGGATGAAGATGTATTGCTGAAACGTGTACAACTTACGCTGAAGAATTCAACTGTTTGCCCTGCTACGCATGCGGTGCTGGAAAAATTGCTTGAGCTGGAACAGAAATAAAATAAGACCCGCAATTGCGGGGTCTTTTTTTTATTGCAGTATGCTTACTCCTTTCGGATTGTATGTTCTTCTGAGTGAGTCGATGATATGAGCCGTGTCAGCTGGGGCTGCTGTAACCGGTATCACTACATGGTAGGTTGAGTCTTTCAGTACACTTTCGGACGTCATACCATACGAAGTGTATTTCTTCACTTGTTTGTTAGCTGATATGCTGTCCTTGTAGCTGCGCAGTATCACTTTGAATGAGAGCATGCCGTTCTGCATTTGCATGTTGCTTTGCACAGCAGTATCTGCTACCGTCGTGTCAACTGCTGGTGCAGGCATTGTGGTGGTTGTATCTACCGGCAGGGGAGATTCTTCTTTTATTTCCTCTGCGCGATTGTTGATATAGTATGCTCCATAACCAACTGCCCCAACCACAGCGCCCAATACCAATGCAACAAGGATGATCTTGCCCCAGTTGACCGTCGGTTTAGATACAGGTGCAGGAGGCGTGTAGATCGGCTTTGCCGCTGCTTTCTTCTCTTCAACAATATGCGGTGCGCTCTTTATTGTAGGTATTGCAGGTGGCGTGTATTTCAGGTGCGGGTCGGTAACGAAACCAATGCGGTCATTCTGCCAGATGAATTTACCGATAGAAGGGATGATGATCTCTTTTCCTTCCTGCAAATCAGCTTTCGATCTCGTGCTGAATTCGCGTAGCGCGTTTGCAGCTTTGGATATGCTTATCTGTTCGTTGGTGGCGATAAAATTGGCAAGGCCGTCGTCGATAGATCCTGTAGGTGATACTGTTACTTCAAATGCGGGTGCGTTCAGGGCTTGTCCGTCGTAGCTGGCGGGTTTTTTTTTCAGTTCAAGATTACCCAGCCCATGTATGTAACAAAAATTATTCTTGAGTAAGTAAAGTCCTATGTACTTGGCAATATCCATTGTTATGTCCGGGAAAAATTTGAGGGTGTGAAATTAACTAAATAAGGCTTATTAAGGTATTATTTAAAATTTAAGACGTGCACCCCCGAAAATGTTGAAACCATAGGCCTGGTAATTGTTCCACCGCTCATACCTGTTGTTTAGGATATTATTTGCGTTCAAAAATGCCGTCAGCCTGGGAATGATCAGGTATTCCGCCCCGGTGCCCAGATCGAGGTTAGTATTCAATTTCCGGACCTTGTTGCCGCGCTCTATGGCATAAAGCTCATCCATTGCCGAGAGGTAAGCGGTTACAGTCAGTTTGGGTAGCGGTTTTACCAACAGGTCGCCCCGGAATTGTACCGCTGGCTCATGCCATACTTTTTCGAATGTGCTGATGTAATAGTTGAACCAGGTGCCGCTGAAGCCAAGCGCGAACGTGTTGGCTATCTGGTAACGGATGGACGCCTGCATGGAAATAGCATTCACCTTATCATCATACACCACCAGGAAACGCTTATCGTCTGCTACGGTATCATTGATGAAGAGCGGCATATTGTTGTATTGCCACCAGCTGAAGCGGCCACCGAAACTGATGTGGTTACCGAGATTGCTTTGTACAGCACCGAACACCTCGTTGCTACGCATTTGTTTTACGGTATACGAATCCCACATGAAGGGATTGCGTGTGCTGAGTTCCTCAAATGTATTCTGATGTAGCAAGCCTTTCCAGCCAACATTAAAGCTGAATTGTGTATTGGGTATACTGAAGGCGGCTTCGATATCAGGCAATAGATGTGTATTGCCGTTTTTGCCTATGGTAGGGTAGAGTCCTGCATGCCCTTTAAAACCACGGGTATTGAATTTAACGCCGGGTGTGAATTGCAGGATATTGTTGCTCTGTTTCGTCATTGCATCGTTGAAGCCGGTCAATGCAATATTCACGCCAAACAACAGGCTCAACGATGTGTCCATTTCATAAGATACAGGAACATTCAGCTTTATGGTGCGTTCAAATGCGCCAAAGGTTGGTGTTGCCTGTGTGCCGTAAAGCGATACCCACAATGACGGGTGGTAGTCTAATCCCTCAAATAGCTGTTCTTCATTTTTTATATCCGCGCCTGCATGCAAGCCATAATAGGTTTTACGCACAACGCTCTTATCATAAGTTATGAGACTATGATTATAACCATAATGATTCACCTGGTTGCGCAAGCCTTCAACAACACCGTGCGCTACATGGCCCTCACGACGAATAGTTCCGTTCGCTTCAAGGTTGGTCATGGCAGTTTGCTGGTGCTCGATATTTCCGGATTGTGAAAGGTGCCGCAGGTGGATATTGGTTTCATAGGTCAGGCCGCTGAGGCTGGCGATGCCCGCATCCAGTAAGAGCGTTGACAGGTTGCCGCCGCCTACCTTTACATAATTGCGGTAGGGAAATTCCATTGAATCTGTGCCGAGTGCCAGCGGACGTAACGGGAAAGAGCTATACGTGTACGACAATGATTGCTGCGGCACGTCGTAGTAAAGGGTTGGTGTAGTAGTATCTGCCGGCGGCAGGCTGGTGGTAAATTCAGGTTTTGGTGTATTGATCACCTCTGGTTTATACGACTGAATGATCTCAATGGTCGCTCCTTTCAAAACAGCATCTTTTGAACTGCCGCGCTGCAAAGTTGTTTTTCCGCGGTTGCGGCTCGTGGTGGTGCGTTTTTTAGGCGCAGCTTTCTTCTTTCTTCTTTGAGCCGATACGTCAAATGAAGTTGCCAGCAGCGCCAATAATATACAGATCGTGGTTATCCTCATGCCTCTTATTCTTCAGATAGTTTGCTTTGTTGTTTTTCCAGCTTTTTTACCTGTTCCAGTTTCTCAGATGCTTCCTTTTTCAGTTCAGCGATCTTCGTGTTTTTTACAATGCTTTGCAACGTTGCTTTAGCATTGAAGTAGTCTTTTTGTTTGGTCAATATATCCGCAAGCAGTATGTACGATTTTACGATCCAGTAATCCTGTCCAGCCGAAAGCTTGATGGTGTTGTTTGCTGCTGCTTCTGCCTCGCCCACCTTGTCCTGTTGCAGGTAAATAGATGCTATGTTGAACCTTGCCTCTGCAGCTATCGCACCAGTCTTCGAACTCTCCAGTTGTTTGTACACCGCAAGCGCGTCGTTTTGTTTATTGAACCTTTGGAGTGAGCGGGCCTTTATCAATAATACATTATGTAATGTGGTCTCATCGAGTCCTGGCATGCCGGCCAGTGTATCGGCATAGCTGGCGGCTGCATCAAAATTGCCAATGTTGTAGTTACTCTGCATCAGCCCGCTGTACGCCTGTTGCAGGGTTTCCTGGTTCAGTGCGCTTGTGCGCAGCTGCTCGTAATATTTCGCAGCTCCAGTGTAATCTTTTTCCTGGAAAGCAATAACTGCCGCCTTGCGTGCGCTGTTCTCGGTAAAATCGCTCCATGGGCCTGACAGGACAATATCATATTCGGCAAGCGCTTCTTTATATTCTTTCAGTTGGTAATGGCTTTCGCCTTTGTAATAATGTGCCTTGCTGGCAAAAATGCCATTCGGGTATTGTTGCAGGTATTGGGCGAATGATTGTTTCGAATTGCTGTACTTACCTGAAGCATATTGTGCTTCGGCGGCGGAATAAAAAGTTGAATCCAGGCTTGCGTCGTCCGTTGAAGAGATGTTGTTGTCTTTCAGTAATTGTGCATATGCGGAAGGCTGGTTGCTTTCAATATAAAGACTGCGCAATGCGTCCAGTGCTGCCTGCCGCTCTTCCGACGAGGGGTAGTTGGTTACGATCTCTTTGAATGCAGCAATTGCTTTTTCATCTTCGCCCAGTTGCTGGTGTGCAAAGCCTATCTTCATCCATGCTTTCGATGCTAGGTTCTTTTTCTCGGCACTGCTGGTCAGCGGCTGCAGAGCGGTTATCGCCTGCTGATATTTATTCTGCTCTATATAAGTAAGCGCCAGTTCGTAGCGCGCGTCAGCGGCATACTGCGATGGCGGTGTTATCAGTGATTGCAGCAGGGCAGCTCTTTCGTCATGTTTATTTTGCAGGCCGAGAAGTTTCGCTTTCTGGAAACGGGCATAGTCAGCACCTTCGGCCTCCGCATCAATTATTTTATCGTACAAAGTAAGCGCCCGCGCATAATCTTTCTGCATGAATACAGCATCCGCTTCGCGGAGCATTGCGTTATATGTAGTTACCACATCTTCGGCCTCAGCCTTTTGCGCTTTGGCAAAATAATCCTGTGCGGCGCTATAATCTTTCATTCCCATAGCCGAATAGCCCAGGGTGATGTATGCATTGTGCGGCGTTGCTGAGGAGCTTAGGTACTGTGCACGATCGCGCACCTCCGGTTCATTAACGTAACGCTGTGCATATCTTATCGCATCTTCAAAGCGCTGCGCCTTATAAGCAAGCTCCGCCTTCCAGAAGTTAGCTGCAGCTTCGTACGCTTTGTCAGAAGGTTGCTGAAGCGATTCCGTTAACAAGTTGTCCGCTTCCACCACATCACCCTCCTGTAGTTTTTGCATAGCGTATCCGTAGGTTACCTTCTGGTAGGTGAGCCAATAGGTCTTGTCGCGGTTGGTCACTTGCTTCAACGCGCTATAGGCATCAGCGTAGTTGCTCGTTTTTATCAGCAAGCCGGAAAGCATGGTACGCGCTTCGTCACGATATAGACTGTTAGGATACGTTGTCAACAACGCATTGATATAAGTTACCGCCTCATCAAAGTATCCCATCTCGTACGACAATTTTGCCGCAAGCAACTGGGACGCTTCCTGCTGTCCCGGGTTGAATTCCATATCGGAGGCAATGCCGAACGCATTACGCGCACTCTTCCTGTCCCCGGTCTTCAGGTACGAATCGCCAAGAAGGTACATCGCCGTCTGGCCTAATGAGTCGCGGGTGTTGCTCAGTGGTTTGAATTTCTCGATGGCGTTCTGCCATTCATTTACCCTGTAGTAGGAATAGGCCATCTCGTACAGGTCTTCCTTCCTGATCTTCGCTACGTTATCGTAATAATGTTCGAAGTAGGGCAGTGCGTCGCCGTAACGCTGCTCTTCAAACAACACCTGTGCTGCCAGCAGGTGAAGCTCATTGTCGTAGTACGATTTCTCAGGGCGCTTCATCAAGCGCAATGCCTCGTCGAGTGCTTTTTTCCTGTTACCTGTGAAATAGTATATCTCGGCGATGTAGTAAGGCACTACCGCGCTGTACTGTTTTTCGTTGTCTATCTTTTCAAAACTCTCAAGCGCCTGCTGGTAGTTGCCCTGGTTGTACGCCAGCAGGCCAAAATAATAATGGCCGGCCGATGTGTATTTGTTAGGCAGTTGCCTGATGGATGCAAACAATGGCTCTGCCTTGTCGAACTGGCGCAATGTGAAGTACGCATAAGCCAGTTCAAATTTGGCGTTGGCTATCTCTGCATTGGTCAGGTTAGCGATGCCGGCAGTTTCGTAATAAGGCACAGCAGTTGCCAACTGGTTGTTGCGGAAATAATATTGCGCCAGTGCGTAGGCTGTACGTTGCTTATATGCCGGGTTTGCGGTTTCTTCGATATAGACAATGGCTGAGTCTACACTTCCCTCTTTTTCCTGTTTCAGGCCGGCAACAGTCAGGTAGAATTTTGCCTTGTCCAATGCATCGTGCTTGCCAGAGTAAATGTTACCGGAATTTTGCCTGATGTAGTTGGTTGCCGACTGTGCCGCATTTTCATAATGGCCTTGCGTAAACTGTTCTTCCGCAAGGTGCAGCCATTTATTTTCGGGGAGATGAGGACTGTGTATTTGAGCCGAAGCCTGGCTGCCTGATAATACTATCAATAGGCAAGCCAGGCTTCCGGATATAGATCTTTTGTTGTGCTTCATTCGATTAAAAATTCCATGTCACGTTGATGCTTGGGAATACAGGAAGTTGGTATACGCGGGTGCCGGAGATACGGTTCACGTAGAAGATATTATTACGATCGTATACGTTAGTAACACCCAGCGTGGTTTCGATGTTCGATGTTGTCGATAATGCAAATTTCTTCCTCAATGAAAAGTCGAGACGGTGGTATGACGAAAGGCGTCCGCCGTTTATATCCTGCGAATACAAAATTCCTGGCTGACCGTTTTGAGCCATCGGATCCTGATCAAAGTTGCCATTAGGAGCCAGGTTCACATTTTCATAGAACCCTTGTGTTTGAGTGAAAGGGAATGGTGAACCGAGGTTGTAGCGGAGCGATACTTCCCAATCTTTCTTTTTACCTGCAGTATAAGCAGCAAGAAGATTCAGGTTGATGCGTCGGTCGAACGGTGGGGGATATGTTTGCACTTCAGGCTCATAGATCAACGTACCGTTCTGGTCGGTTACTACTACATTATCCCTCAACACAAGCGTTTTGTATACGATCTCCTGGTACGAGATAACACCCCAGAGGTACAGCCGGTCGCGATTGTAACGTGCTGATAGGTCAATACCTTTTGCATCTCCTTCACCTGCGGTAAAGTTGCCGGTGGTGATCTTGATCCTGCTGAGTTCGATGAACTGAGTGAATTTCTTGTACCATGGCTCAAGGTTTAGCTCTACGTTCCTGATATCCACTTCGATGCCGCCAAGGGCGTGGTAGGCAGTCTGCAGGTTGGTTTGTACCGTTTGGAAATCGGTATTTGTTACAGCTTCATCGGGGCTGAGGATGAAACCAGTGAAGAAGTTCACAACATCACGGTCGCTCTTTGTACTGATAATGTTCTGCGAATACAAGCCGCCTGCAGCTTTCAGTCGCAGGAAGCTGGTTACGTTATACTTCAGGCCAAGGCGAGGTTCAGGTGAAATCTTGCTCAGTGCAGAGTAGTATTGTAAACGCACACCTGGCTCGAAGATGAGTTTGTCGCCAAAGTTTTTCCTGAATATCATAAAGAGTGCTGCAGAAGTATTGCGGCGATCTAAAGAAACCGCATTGCCATTCTCATTGAGGTAGTCAAGCGAAGTATGCAGGCCGCTTACCTCGATCCCATATTTCAGCTGGCTGTAACCGGGGAAGTAATATGTAAAATCGATACCGCCTTCAAAACCTTCGATACCGCTACTGCGGGTGCCATCGTAGCTGCTTCCGGGTATCTGAATAAAATCAGCCTCCTTGTAGTCGATACGGTATTTCGAATAAGCCAGTCGCCCGTTGATGAGCGCTGAGCTGTTTCCCGGAGTTACTACGAACGTAGTACCTGTACCAAAAGCGTTCCAGTCGATACTGGCATCTTCTCTCAGCGTTGTCGGGTTAATTGCCTTTGCCTTGTCGGTGAAATTGAACCCGAACAAATTTAGCTTGCTACCATTATCACCATTGAGCGATACTTTGCCGTACAGGTCGGTAAAAGCATAAGGCAGGCTGCTTTTGAATGGCTCGCCGAGGCCGCCATATATAGATTTGGAAGTCTTGTCGAAATAGCTATGCTTGGCTGCAATGAGGAAAGTAGAACCGGCAGCGCCCTCGCGTTTAGGTTTTACAATCGGACCTTCCAGCATGGCGCGTGCCATAAGTGGTGACGCCGAAACCTTACCAGCCAGGCGGTTCTTGTTGCCATCTTTGGTACGTACATCCAGTATTGCCGAAGTACGATTACCATATTGTGCGTTGAAGCCTGCACTCTGAACATCCACGTTCCGGATAGCGTCCGTTTCAAATACAGAGAAAAGGCCGATCTGGTGGAAGGGGTTGTATATAGTTACACCATCCAGCAGTATACCCGTTTGCGAAGGAGCACCACCGCGTATATAAAGCTGCCCGCCCTGGTCTCCGGTGAAAACAACACCGGGAACTACCTGGAGGTATTGAGCAATGTCCGGCTCACCACCTGCGCTTGGCATCAGTTTGATCTCGCGCGGTGTTACCGTAGTGGTACCGGCGTTGATCTGGGTAGTTTTTTCGATCCTTCGTGCAGATATTTCAACACCTTTCAGCGTACGTTGCGACGGGGCAAGGAAAAGTTTTTTGGTGATGATATCACCCGGTTTCACCGTAACGCTTGTTTTCGCTGTGTCAAAACCTAGCAGAGTTGTGAACAGTGTGTATGTGCCCTCGGGGATCTGCGTGATAGAAAAATAACCGTTCACGTCGGTCTGCCCCGCATAACGTGTGCCTTCCAGCACTACGTTTGTAAAGATCATGGGTTCACCGGTAGCACGGTCGTACACGAAACCTTTGATGGTACCGCCGCCCTGTGCGAAGGCGCCAAACGAAATGGCCAATAGCAATACGGCTAAGAGGCCGAAGCGTTTCTGCATATTTATATTTTTTGCTATAAAAAGAATGAGCCCGAAAAATAGTGCTTTATTTCGTTTTCCCGGAGCTGACAAAGATAGGAATTACACTATAGTGACCAAACGGCGTATTCGATGATAAATAACTGATATATATGTGTTTTTTGCGTGTGTGTACAGGAGCTTCGGATGTTTTAATTATTTTTCAGCTATGAAAATATTTCCCGCTGCGCAGATAAGGGCCTGCGACGCCTATACAATTCATGCTTCCGGCATCACTTCGCGCGAGTTGATGGAGCGGGCAGCGGGCAAGTGCGCGGAGTGGTTATTAAATAATGTATCCAAAGAATCGTTGTTCGTGGTGCTTTGCGGTACTGGTAATAACGGGGGCGACGGCCTCGCGATAACCAGGATGCTGCACAGGATGGGATATGGTGCAAAGGCTTTTGTGCTAAGATTTAGCGAAGAGTTATCACCCGATTGTAAGGCGAATCATGAACGCCTGCAGAACATTGACGCTACGCTTGTCGAAGACCTGCAGCCGGGAACATTCATCACGGATATTCCTCCGCATATTGTCATCATTGATGCTATACTGGGCACGGGATTGAACAGGAAAGCTGATGGCTGGGTAGCTGATTTTATTAATCACATAAACGAACTGCCAAACCGCAAAATAGCTATCGACATACCCAGCGGCATGCCAGCCGATAATATACCGGATGGCGATGCAGCTATTCTGAAAGTGCAGGATACGTTGAGCTTCCAGTTTTACAAGCGTGCCTTTCTCCACCCGGAAACTGGCAGATATTCCGGCAGTATTCATGTACTTGATATCGGGCTGCACGAAACTTTCATCTCTTCAACGCACACAAACTACCAGACGATTGACGAGGGATATGTTCGACGCATATACAAAGCACGTGAGCCATTTTCTCATAAAGGTACATTTGGAACGGCCCTTGTAATTGGGGGTAGTTATGGTATGATGGGAGCGATCACGCTTTCGGCAAGGGCTGCCGGACGTGCAGGCGCAGGTAAAGTGAAAGCATTGGTGCCGGAGTGCGGTTACAACATCATACAAACAGCAACACCCGAGAGCATGTGTATTACCAAGGGTGAAAAATACATAACCCGCATCGCGGAATGGGAAAAATCTGACGCGATCGGCATTGGCCCGGGAATGGGAACAAAAGAAGAAACACTCAGGGCCTTTACTAATTTCCTCGAAGCCTGTAAGCAGCCGCCGGTGATAGATGCAGATGCGTTGAACATGCTTGCAAGGCAGCCCGACCTGATGCATAAAATACCTGCCGGCAGCGTGTTCACACCTCATCCCGGCGAGTTTGAGCGCCTGTTTGGCAAAACAGCCAATAGCATGCTGCAACTGGAAAATGCCCGCACCCAGGCAATGAAATTCAATATCACTATCGTGTTAAAAGACCGGCATACGGCAATAGTTAGTCCGGAAGGTGAATGCCGGTATAATATAAATGGTACAGTAGGGCTGGCTACAGGCGGAACAGGGGATGTATTGACAGGGGTCATCACAGCTTTGATCGCACAGCGCTATGATCCGCATGATGCAGCCGTACTTGGCGTATTTCTCCACGGATTAGCAGGCGAATACGCAGTGCAGGCTCATTCAGAAGAAGCGATGGTGGCGGGTGATGTTATAGACAACCTCGGTAAAGCGTTTCGCAGCCTTAACTAAACTCATACCCAATATCCCTGCGGTAGTACTTTCCTTCGTATTCGATATGCTTTGCATTTTCGAAAGAAACAGCTAATGCATCTTTCAAAGTATCGCCATAAGATGTGATAGCAATGACGCGGCCACCGTTGGTAACAACCTGCTGGTCTTTATTCGCCGTACCTGCATGGAAGAGTATGCTGCCTTTAGTGCTGTCGAAGCCGGTCATTATCCTGCCCTTAGGATAGCTGTTAGGATAGCCTTCTGACACCAGCATCACCGTACAAGCAGCACGCTTATCATGTTTTACTTCCACTTCGTTCAGCCTGTTCTCGTGCATCATTATGATCAGCTCCACAACGTCATTCTCCAAACGCGGCATCACTACTTCTGTTTCCGGGTCGCCCATGCGGCAGTTGTATTCGATCACATAAGGGTCGCCGCCAACGTTTATCAGTCCGAAGAAGATAAAACCCTGGGTCAGTGCGCGCATTGGCTACCGGCTGTTCCGT
>CAMPKG010000056.1 GCA_946887085.1 uncultured Sphingobacteriales bacterium | reverse complement strand
CATCCTGTATTTATTTTACTAAGGTTATATTATAATTATCTTCTAAATTCACTATCTGTTACTATCGACCCTGCATTGCAGAAAGCATATTGCCATAGATCTGGTTCAGAACGGTAAGGTTCTTAGACAGTTGCGCTATCTGCTCTTTTGCTGCTACCGCATCGGTGGCGCTGGATGCCATGGCGTCTGAAGCACTCACCAGGTTGCTATAGAATTTGTTCATTGCTTTCAGATGATTGTTGGCATCCTGTAGCTCTACTTCGTATATCTGGTTAAGAGAGCCAAGGTTTCTTGAAAGCACCTGAACCTGCTCGTGGAACCTTGCGGTCTCATCAGCAGCGCTATTGAAAGAAGCCATCGTATTGCTTGCGCCTACAAATGTATTTTTCATTTCGCCTAAAGCAGTTGCAGCTTCGCGGGCGCTGGATGAGTACTCATTCGTTGCCGCCGTAACGTCAGAAATATCCTTTATCTGCTCAACTACAACGCCAAATCTTTCGAAATTGTCGCCTAGTTTGCGAATGTTAGCAGGTGTAATCTTGGCATCTTCCATCATTTTGTCCAGAGATGCACCCGGAGATATTTTACCGGCAGATGAATCGAATTTCACGCCCTTACGGTAAGCCTCAACATGAGGGTTTTCGTCAATACCAGGGTAAAAGCGCTCCCAATAGTAGTCTTTATGAGGTGGGAGAAGACCAAGCATGGCAAAAATGAATGCTTCAGTAATCATGCCTATGGTAAGCATAGGTCCCGCACCAGGCCAGTGCTGGATCTTAAACAGCGCACCCAAAAGCACTATCGACGCTCCCAGACCAATGATCAGGTTCTTAAAATATTTACCCTGTTTAGTTTCAAAAAACAGCTGTATTGAATTCATTTCTAATTATTTACTAAGGGTTGAAAAATTATTATTCTACTAAATACTAGCGCCTGTTTGACAATGCAGGGCTTATTTGCTGATACACGTTACGGAAGCCTATATAAGCTTTAGCAGTGTCTGCATATTCGTAATCACGGGTGCCTGTCTGGAGATAAAATGCAACATCCCTCCAACTGCCACCACGGATAACTTTCCTTTTCATCCATTGCGGATCATTGTCGCGCATCTGGTAGCTGATATCCGGATTTACGTCAGCAATAGTCTGGTATGCGTTATTGAAATAAGTAGTTTGTGTCCACTCTGCTACGTTACCCGCCATGTTATACAGACCAAAGTCATTCGGCCAGTAACGATCAACAGGTACAGTATACAGACCGCCATCTGCAGCATAATTACCGCGCTGAGGCTTGAAGTTAGCCAGGTAGCAACCTTTTTTGTTCACAAGGTATGGACCACCCCAGGGATATGGAGATTCTGTGCGTCCGCCGCGGGCAGCATATTCCCACTGCGTTTCTGTAGGCAGCGAGAATTCACCTTCAAAATACATGCGGTTTCTTTCACGCTCAGCCTTCCACAAATGTGTGCGCCAGTTACTGAACGCCATCGCCTGGTGCCAGTTTACGCCAACAACAGGGTAGTTATTGAAAGCCGGAAACCAGTTATACTGCTGGGCGATCGGCTCGTTGTAAGAATAAGTCAGCTGACGAACCCACACTGTCGTGTCCGGGTACACCTTCACATCGTGCTTCTCAATGAAGTTAGTGCGCGGCTGTGTTGGATTTTTTGCTGCGTTCTCGTAGTTAAATACTTCGTAGTGGTATGCGAGGTTAGCGTTGTCAAACTCCCTGCGACCCCAACCCGACTGCTCAGCCGCGATGTACATGTTTGACAGCTGATCCTGCAGATCAGGATCGTTCCAGTTGATCCTCCTGCGGAAGTCAACCCGCTGCGATCCATCCGGATTATCGATAAAGTCGCCAAGTTGTGTATGCGCTATCGAATCGCGAACCCAGTTGGTAAACTGGCGGTATTCCGCATTCGATATTTCCGTGGCATCCATGTAAAAACCGGTCATCTGAACGGTACGGATCATCGCATCATTCTTCCCGCGAACATCTTCATCACTTGCACCCATTTTTAAAACACCAGAAGGAACATACACCATGCCAAGCGGTACGGGTGCCTTGTAGTTCATCACGGTTGGCTCACCAACCAGCTGACCACCAGGACCCGGGCTTCCGCAGCTTGCCGCCAGTGCGAGTAACGCTACAGCCGAGATCTTCAGGGAACTTTGTTTCATACTACTGTTGTTATTGTGTTTTTTGCGATTAGGCAAATAAAGTAATTTTTTGGTTTGCATGTATCTGTTTACAATTAAACCGATGCACAATATTTAAAGTTTTTTCCAAAAATGCAAGTTTCGAAAAAAAAATTGTTAAGATTTTCAATCAGATAGAGGTTGCCGGGAATTTTGAAAAGAAACTTTGCAAGTAGAATGTTACCTATAGGCTAATGATGTCTAAAGCTTGCTCCAGGTCTGCAACAGGAGGCAGGCAGGCTTGTTGCGTGCATACGAATATACGCAAATCCCCCGAAAAATATTTGTCTTTTGCAACGGCAACTTCAGATATTTCTTTTTTTGAAGTAACAATGTGGCTGTGCGGCAAAAAGTGTTCGAGCAGCAGCTGACGGGCAATATCTGCTCGCGTTCCTGCGCATACTGTGGTCTTAAGGCCCTTTGCATATCGTTGCAGGAGTTTCGCCCAATAGGCGAAGGAACCTGTATACCTGAGTGTAGTACCCGCCATTTGCTCTAACATGAAATATGCCTGTTCCATCAGCGCCGTGCGTTCCATACACATTCCCAGCACGAGCATGTTATGTACCATTACCGCATTTGCTGAAGGCAATGCTCCGTCGTAGATATCCACTTTGCGCACGGGAATATCCGCTTGCGCCGATGATGAAAAGTAAAAGAAATTGCCACTCTCGTGCTGGAACAGCAATATAGTCTTTGATAACAATCCATCTGCTTTTTTGAGGTAATCCTGGTCGCCGGTAGCGCTACTGAGTTCGATCAATGCATTGACAAGAAATGCATGGTCCTCCAGGTTAGCTGAAATTTTTGCAATGCCCTCCTTCCATGTATGCTTCAACTCATCACCCTTTAAAAAAGCAACGAGCATCCATTCCATATGTGCTTCTGCACGATCCAGGTACTCTTTCTGGTGCAAAGCAATACCAGCCTTGGTTAACGCGATATTCATCAGGGCATTCCATGATAAAAGACATTTATCATCGGTAGACGGCCGGATACGCTTAACACGTGCCGAAAACAATTTTTCTTTAGATTCAGCAATGCGTTTTTCTATTTCATCTTTAAAATAATTTGTTGTTTTTGCAAGCTCAGGAATATCTGCTGCAACATGCAAAATATTGGTGTGCTCCCAGTTGCCGTCTTTTGATATCCCAAAGTACTTTTCCAATAGTTCATTGTCCTCACCCATCACTTCTTTCCATTCATCCCACGTCCAGGTATAAAACTTACCTTCTTCACCTTCACTGTCGGCGTCGAGGGCGCTGTAATAACCTCCCGAAGGCTCCTTCAATTCCCGTTCAACAAAGGCTATCGTTTCCTTGATCGCCGTCTTATATCGCTTGTCTTTAGACACATACCAGGCATCGGCCATTGCACTAACCAGCAGGGCATTGTCGTACAGCATTTTCTCAAAATGTGGCGCCAGCCATCTTTCGTCGGTTGAGTACCGGGCAAAACCGCCGCCAAGCTGATCGTATATCCCTCCCTTTATCATGCAATCCAGGCTCAATAAAGCTTGCCGTAAAGCAGGTTCATGGCGCGTGTAGTGATGATGTTCCAGCAGGAAACTAATGGCCATCGATGCCGGGAACTTCGGGGCCCTGCCAAAACCACCAAGCTCCGTATCTGCCTGCGCCAGCAAAGCATCAGCCATCTGCCGGCAGCTGTCCATATCCCACTGAGTTCCTTTGGCTGCCAAACCAACCTGCGAGGCCTGCTGCAGGTACTTCATCATCTGCTCACCCTGGGTGGCTATCTCGTCCTGCTGATTGGCCCACACATCGTTCATGCGCTGCAGTATCTGCGGCCATGATGGCCGGTTGAATGCAGGCCGTGGAGGAAAGTAGGTGCCTCCGTAAAACGGCAGGCGGTCGTGCGTTACAAACACATTGAGTGGCCAGCCTCCGCTGCCGCTTATTGCCTGCACGGCATCCATGTACGTGTGATCTACATCGGGGTGCTCCTCGCGGTCGACCTTGATGTTAACGAAGTGCTCATTCATATAGGCTGCCACTTCCTCGTTCTCGAAGCTCTCCCGCTCCATGACATGGCACCAGTGGCATGCGGAATACCCGATGCTAACCAGCACCGGCTTATTCTCCTTCCTGGCGCGGTTAAAGGCTTCATCTCCCCAGGGGTACCAGTCTACGGGATTGTGGGCATGTTGCAGCAGGTAAGGGCTTTGTTCGTCGATCAGTCTGTTGGCCATGCTGCTAAGTTAGCCAACCCGCACACATCATGCTTAGACGGGTACTGCCCATCAAAAACGAAACAACTGGTTCAGCGTATAACAGGCTGAACCAGTTGTTATTAGGGAGATCGTTGTTTTATTTTTTTGCTGTGATGAGGTATTGCTCCAGTGCCGCCACCATCGATGGTGCGTTTGGCGCCGGGGCCTTTACATCCAGGCGCAGGCCGGCATCTTCGATGGCTTTCGATGTAGTCGGGCCAAAAGCTCCTATCAGTGTACCGTTTTGCTTGAACTTCGGATCGTGGTCGAATAGCGTTTGTACGCTGAATGGACTGAAGAAAACGATCAGGTCGTAGCCGGTCTTCATCACAGGTGCAATGTCGTTGGCAACCGTGCGGTACAATGTGGCTTCCGCGAAACTTGTATTGTTCGCTGCCAGGTAGTGGGCGATATCATTCTTCCCGTTATCGGCGGTAGGTAGTATGAATTTTTCGTTGTGCCTGTGTTTGCTAATCACTTCGAGCAATCCGTCTGTAGACCCATCGGCAGAAAAGAACACTTTGCGCTTCCGGTAGAGGATGAATTTCTGCAGGTAAAGCGCCACTGCCTCGGTAATGCAGAAGTACTTCATATCCTGCGAAATCTTCACTTTCAGTTCTTCGCAGATACGGAAAAAATGATCGATGGCGTTGCGGCTGGTGAATATAATGGCAGAGTACTCCATTATATCAACGCGCTGCTTGCGAAAGTCTTTACCGCTAAGGCCCTCAACGCGTATGAAAGGATGAAACTCGAGCTGCAGGTCGTACTTCTTCGCCAGGTCGAAATACGGCGATTTTTCAGTGTCCGGACGGGGCTGTGTGATCAGTATCTTGTTAACCTTATGTCCATTCCCGGTGCTCTTGTTTATCGAACGATCAGCTTTAGCCATATTGGAGTCGAAAAAACGGGGGTTATATTAATAATAATTGTCAGTATACTTTCTTAATCCTCACTAGGCCAATCCACGCACTAACAATTTCGTCAGCACTGCCAATGGTAACAATTCTGAGGCGCAAAGGTACATAAAAAAATGGAATTTACTGTACTGGAAGAAGGAACCGAACACCTGCCACGACCTTGTGTACCTGTTAATTAACAGCAATCCGACCGCGATCAGTGACACGATGACAGCCGGGCCGGCTATTGCAGGCCCCGCAAAGGCAATAAGTATAGTAAACGGAAGAAGGAGTAAGCCGATGATCTTGTTTATAAGAAAAACATTAAATACATAGTGTTCCGTGATGCCTTCAACCTTGAACGCCCAGCCGCTAAACCGCATAACCGCATATTTAACCGTGTATATCAGCATCATGCCCGTTATTAACATGAGCACTAATAAAGACGCCGGAATATCGCCTGTACGTTGGGGTATGAATAGCTTTATGAGATAATAAACATAAGCACCCATGGTGATAGCGAAGAAGATATTGGTGAGCAGCGAGGGCAAGGATGAGCTATCCAGCTGATCCTTCAGTTGCCGGTTGCTGAGCGTAGGATTCCGGAACGCCCGCCACAGCTGCTGGAAGTATTTGGGATCGAGCAGGCGGATGAGCCCGAGGAACAAGACCAGCCCCATCAGCAGGTAAAAATCGACCGTATGATCGTCCCAGGATCTTTCGGTCTGGATGTTAAAGAACACATTAGCGTTCGACAGCGTTGGATGCGCCTTCACAAGGCTGTCCATGCTGCGGGCCAGCGCTTGGTTCTGCACTTCATTACCAATACTGAATTGAAGCCCATACTGCGATGGTTGCACCCTGGCAACCGCAGGGAATTGCAGGCAGATAAAAAATGCGAATAAAAAGACTCTCAGGATGGGGTACATACTGTTGTTACAAAGTTATAACTAATACACGCAAATACAGGCCGTTTTTTGCGCCAAACAACTTTAGCTTTGCTGCTCCTTTTATGGCCGGCATCTACCTGCACATACCGTTTTGCAAACAAGCCTGCACTTATTGCAATTTCCATTTCTCCACCTCGCTGAAGCTGAAGGACGAGGTGATGGATGCGATGCTCCGTGAGCTGGAAGTGCAGCGAAGCTACCTTGCCGGCCAGCCGGTAGAAACCATTTACTTCGGTGGCGGTACACCATCCATCCTTCCGGTTGACGATGTGCAGCGGCTGATAGACAAGATCTTCTCGCTCTACGATGTCAGCAGCCTGAAGGAATGCACCCTCGAAGCCAACCCCGACGACCTGACAACTACCTATCTCAGATCCCTGCGCCACACACCGATCAACCGCTTCAGCATTGGGGTGCAGTCGTTCAAAGAGGCTGACCTCAGGTATATGAATCGGGCGCATACTGCAAAGGAAGCCGACTATGCCATCAAAGCCGCCCAGGATGCGGGCTTTCCGAACCTGAGCATCGACCTGATCTACGGTACGCCCAACCTTACCGATGCCGAGTGGAAACAGCACCTCTCCGTTGTCAAAGAACTTCAGGTGCCGCATTTCTCGGCCTACGCACTCACCGTGGAGGAAGGCACTGCCCTGCACCACTCCATCTTCAAGAAAGCCACCGCTCCTGTTGATGCCGGCCAGGCTGCCCGCCAGTTCCGTTTACTGATGGAGGAAGCAGAGCGGCATGGCTATGAGCACTACGAGATATCCAACCTTGCCCTGCCCGGACGCTATGCCGTCCACAACACCAACTACTGGAAGGGTGTGCCCTACCTCGGTATCGGCCCGGCTGCCCATTCCTTCGATGGGGAAGCCCGCAGGTGGAACATAGCCAACAACGCCCTCTACGCCAAAGGCATCCTGCTCGATAATAAGCTGCCTTACGAAGAGGAAAAGCTCACCGCCGAACAGCAGCTCAACGAGTACACAATGACGTCCCTGCGTACTATGTGGGGCTGCGACCTAGACAGGGTCACCAACCGCTGGGGCGCCGAGGCAACCTCCCGGATCTTAAATGAAGCCGCCCGGCATATCGACAAGGGACTCATCATCCAAAAGGATAATGTGCTACTCCTGACCACGGAGGGCAAACTGTTTGCCGATAGTATCGCCGCCGACCTCTTCATCTGATACATTTGTTTTGTTAGGAATATGTACACCTCTTATCATTCCGCTGGTTGTTTTTTGTTGTTGTTTTAAAGCAAATTTTTCACCTTTCGCATTGAATATCAATAATTTCTCAACTCCAAGGATGGTCAAAAACGCAAAGCCCAATTTGTTATAAACTGTTAGCCGATTTGAGTTGTTTTTCATTTTTCTAACAATTTCACCTTACCTCCTCCAAATGTTTTTAGCCACACTATATTCTGTCATCGCTCGTGGCGGGGAGGCCGGGAGGGGTTTACTCGCGCCAATCCAGACAATTCTTCAAAGACCTTTTACATAACAAATTTACAAAATAAATGCGAAGAGGCCGCGAGTTGCGCGGCCTTTTTTAAATGTCAATTTATCACACTATTGTTTTACAAATCTTGTCGTTTTTTTCTCTCCTTTATCTTCCAATTCCACCAGATGCAAGCCACTGGCCAATGAACTGATGTCAATATCACCATTGTCAAAAAGCGTACCGGAAAGCTGGGTGCGGCCCATCATGTCGAGGATGTTGTAATCGTTACCTTCTGAACCCGTGATGTTTATCCTGTCACTGGCCGGGTTCGGGTATATGCCAAATGTTTTGCTCACGACTTTCTGTATACGAGTAGGTTTGAAATTATAAGTGTTTGTGCCGGTGCTGGAATATTTATAAACCATGTATTCTCCGTCAAAATATGCAGTTAGAAGGCCGTATCCATCATTGGTGGAATTACTGATCGCAATACTGGAATTTTTTGAACCTGTACCTGCAGCATTGATATATGGATCAGTAAAACTTGAATTACTCACCTTATAATAATCCGAACTTGATACTGGCAGCCCGGTTGTAAAAGCTACATCCTGCGAATAGACATCATAACTTGTTCCGAAATCATACCAAGCTGTAGTATACTGATGATTACCAATATATTGCAATCCAGGATATCCATTCCCGGCGGCAACAACAGGATAAGCCTGATCGTGACCCAGATATCCCGATAAAAGTGACGTCGACAAATAGCCAGACTGCAAGTTGTTCACCACCTTTACCTCGTAATACGGGCTGTTAAATTCGTGCCCCACAGCAGTCCACCGAGCGTTATTCACTCCAAAAGTTCCCTGGAAGTTCATCGCTTCTACCCGGGATTTTGTCATTGACGTACTGCCTGCATAAGCCCCAGTCGGCGTTGAAGTGACATTCCATAGTTCATAACCGCCATCGTAGACGAATACTGCGCTGTCTCCAGCTGTGGTGTTCACCCCTGTAAAAGCAGCCACATCAGGATACTGCGCACCCGTCTCTACCGTGAACGTAGTATACGGCGTTAGCGTGCTTATTGTCCCTAAAGCTCCTATCACATCAATTGTGGAACCGTTATCTTCCATCCAGCAGGCGACGTATTTATACAAGGCTCGTACAAATACGCTGCTACCACTTATTGAGCTATTCCAATCTGAAAACATATCGATGCGAGGGTGTGAACATAGGTTACTCCCACCCGATATTTGTTGTGTTTGCCTGATATTAAGCGCCAATGGCGAGCTGGCTAGCGGGAGAGCATAGTCCCGGATAAATATCTGATCTGTATAAGCGTTTTCATAAATGACCAAAATATTATAAACAAGTCCATCTTTACCCGAATTATCATCCGTAATCACGACGTCAATGTCAACAGCATCTGGAATGCTTTCAATTGGAAGAGCGGTTCCATTAAACTCAACGAATAAATAGCTGGTTACTCTATGAGGAGCGTAAACGGGTGTTACACTCCATACCACGGCCTTTAATGCCCCCAGTCCATATTTCGGGCATCGCACCATATCGCAGTTAACGCTGGTTACAACTGTGTCTATCTGTATCGGAGTTACGCTAATGGATGGATTAACAATCGTCGGCGTCTGCGCCTTTACCCCACCAGCAAAAAATAAAATAACGAAGGTTACAATCATGCCGAAGCATGTTGATTTGCTTTCTCTTTCCATGATTTATTAGTTTAAAGTTAATAATGTGATTAGGCGGGAAAAATGGGCCTTGCGGGAAATGGTGGTTCCATGGTTTTCGGTTTTCAGGGTGTTATTCCTGAAGTTAATAAAAAATGTTATAAAATTACATGTATTCTATTTTAACGATTCCAGCCCAACCTCCATCAGTTAGGCCTTTTCACTAATAATTTCCCGCTCTATCTGAATATACAACCCATTCAGCAGCAAATCTTTCGGTAGTAAAAAAAATTACCTGTAAAAAGTATGCAACTGATAAATAATTTATTATTTTAACAATCTTGAATTGTGGTCCAGTACAAATTTTTTCTTATGAAACAAACCAAACTCTTTTTTGCTTTTGCGCTTTTTGCGATGCTCGCAGGGTCAGGCCTCAGAGCACAGACTTATTACATCAACGAGAATTTCAATGCACTCCCGCAGGGTTCCACGCTTCCGACCGGCTGGGTCAATAACATCATTGCCGGGAATAGCTCATATGACTTTTGGAGGTTCGGCCAATCAGGTGTATCCCATGCAGTGGGTAACCCTTACTTTGCTCCCCGAACAGCATCCTCTCCTATTGCAGGAATTTTTGCCTTGTTTGATTCAGATGCTACATCAAGTGGTGGGGGTAGTGAAAATGTGGCGCTCGAGACCCCTGCGTTTAATACGACTGGCAAGTCCGAGATCAAAGTTAAGTGGGATCAGAAGTTTGATGCAAACTATGGTGGCGTTGTATACGTTGAGGTGTTTAACGGTACAAGTTGGATGCAGGCATATACAAGCAATACGAGCGCGACCAATACCACCGACATCGATATTTCAGCACATGCCGCAAATAAAACGAATGCAAAGGTGCGTTTTAGATGGACTGGCGCTTACAGCATGTATTGGATAGTTGACAATATACAGGTATACGCTCCTCCGCCTTCGGTATTATTCCTCACACAAAATTTCGATGCAACGTCATCTGGATCTACACCGCCTTCCGGATGGACCAACAATCGTATTACCGGAAGTTCTACTGTGGACTTCTGGAGGTTTGGACAACCCGGTATAACACACTCCGTTGGTAACCCGTTCCCACGTAATCCTGCCGCGCCGATCGCAACCAGGTTTGCACTATTCGATTCAGATAAGACGTCAAATAATAGCACAGCTGAAAACGTTGCTCTTGAGTCTCCCGTAATGAACACAACTGGTTTCACCTCAAACATCAGGCTCAAATGGGACCAGCATTTTCAGTCGGGCGCCGGCGGTGCGGCCTTTGTCGAAGTGTTCAATGGCAGTTCGTGGGTTCAGGTATACACTACCACTTCCCAGGCAGTCAACTCCCAGAATATTGATATCACCAGTCACGTGGCCAACAAAACAAACGCCCGTGTACGTTTCAGGTGGACAGGAAACTGGAGCTGGTATTGGATAGTTGACAATATCCGTGTTGAAGCCCCTGCGCCGATACCCAATGCCAACTTTACGATCAACAACGCTACTCAATGTAAAACCGGCAATAATTTTGTCTTCACCAACACTTCAACTGTGAGTCCGGGTACGCTTACTTATCTCTGGGAATTTGGTGACGGCACGACATCAACTGCAACGAGCCCCAGCAAAACTTATGCTAACCCCGGTACTTATAATGTGAAACTGACGGCTACCGGTAACTACGGTGGTGTAGCCACCATCACAAAAACAGCTACCGTCAATGCAATGACCCCCAGCGCCGTTGCCATCAGTAACAACATGGGCTCAA
This sequence comes from uncultured Sphingobacteriales bacterium, assembly GCA_946887085.1. Next base: position 2,339 of record CAMPKG010000056.1, on the reverse strand, counting down.
ACGCCATATGCACAGGCACCAGCGTAACCTTTACGGCCACACCGAGCGGCGGCGGCGCCAGCCCTACCTACCAGTGGTGGAAGAACAACACGATGGTGGGTACAGGCGCTACCTACAATGCGGGTACCGGTCTTGTGAACAATGATGCAATTTCAGTTAGGATGACGAGCAATGCTGTATGTCCCACGCAACAGCCTGCAGTCAAGGCAGTTGTGATGACCGTTGCATCTTCATTGACGCCTTCGGTAACAATAGCTGCCAACACAGGAGCTAATACCTGCGTGGGCAAGAGCGTTACGTTTACAGCTACGCCAACGCACGGCGGCACTGCACCAACTTACCAGTGGTTCAAAAATAATGTCCAGGTTGGCACAGGTGTTAGTTATAATGCAGGCACCAGCCTTGTTACCGGCGACCAGGTACGCGCCCGCATGACCAGCAATATAGGCTGCCCTACCAGCGGCAACCTCATTGCCAACAGCGCCACTACCACGATGACAGTGAATGCGCTGACCACAGCAGCTGTGTCCATTAACGTTACCCCGTCGAGCACAGGGTGCCAGAACCAGACATTTACCTTTACTGCAACGCCTACAGGCGGTGGCAGCACGCCAAGCTACCAGTGGAAGCGCGATGGCAACCCGATCGGTTCCAACAGCCCGGTGTACAATCCGCCTTCAAACAGCCTTAACGGCAATATATACACCTGCGAAATGACCAGCAGCCTGCAATGCCCGTCGATAACACCTGCAGTAAGCAATGCCATACAGATGACGGTGCACCCGGTAGTAACGCCGAAAGTAGTTATCTCCGCAAGCCCCGCTGCTGCGCCTTATTGCTTTGGCAGCCCGGTGATATTCACCGCCGCGCCAACAGGCGGCGGCACAGCGCCAACCTACCAGTGGAAGCTTGATGGTGTGAACACCGTGACGACCACAACATACACAGTGCCAACCAACCTGGCGCCCGGCGCACATACGGTGAGCTGCACTATGACTACTAACTACGTGTGCCCAAGCAGCGCAACAGCTACCGCCACGTACAATTTCACGATCAGCCCGATAGTAACGCCTTCTATCTCTATCGCTTCCTCGCAGGTAGCTTCCAATGGCGACATGTGCCAATCGACAAACGTGACATATACGGCAACAGTTGCCAACCAGGGTGCTAACCCTGTTTACCAGTGGTATAAAAACAATGCACCTGTAGGCACCAGCAGCACTTCTTATAATGCCGGCACCGGCCTTGTTACCGGAGATGATATAAAGTGTGTAATGACCAGCAATGCCAATTGCCAGTCTACCAACTTTACCCAAAGCAATGTCAGCACGGTGAATGTATGGAGCAATGTAACCAACACAGTATCCATCGTATCAGATGCACCCAATAACTCCTGGTGCGGGGGCCTGCCGGTTACGTTTACCGCCACAGCGCCGAACGGCGGTACCAACCCTGTGTACCAGTGGAGAAAAGGCTCTACTAACGTGGGCAGCGACAGCCCGGTATATGTTGATGCCGCGCTGAACAATAACGACCAGATAAGCTGCCGTGTAACTACCAGCCGGCCTTGCGCTACGCCAACGCTGGCCACCAGCAATACGATAACAATGACGATAAACCCTGTGATCAGCACAACCATCGAGATCACGGTAAACCCCGATACGGTTGGCTGCGAGGGCGATCCATTCCTGTTCGCGGCTTCGTTCACCAACGGCGGCACTACACCTCAGCTGCAGTGGTATGCCAATGGTGTTGCGGTGCCGGGAGCAAAACAGCTGACATTCAGCAGCAATACACTGCAAAACGGCGACCAGATCTCTTGTGAACTGGCCAGCAGCATGACCTGCGCCTTCCCGGAAATGAGTAATGTTAAGACTGTTGCACTCACACCATCGCCGGTGCCTGCTGTAACTATCGGCGGCTATCCAAGCGAGCAGGGTGTTACGTTCTACTCTACGGTTACCAATGGTGGCACGGGCGTTAAATACCAGTGGGTGAACAATGGCAATACCATAGATGGTGCTACCTCTGCCACCTACAGCGCAAGCGACCTGAAGGAAACAGACAAAATATCGCTGCTGATAGAAAGCTCGTTGGCCTGTGCCAAACCTAAGAGCGTCATGAGCGCCTCCATGGAAGTATTCCGCGTAACGGACGTGAAAAACGTTCAGGCTACATTCAAAGAACTGAACCTTTTCCCTAACCCCAACGACGGACGCTTCACCATACAAGGCGAGCTGCAGGAAGCTGGTGCTGACAAAGCACATGTTGAAGTGCTGAATGCAATTGGCCAGGTGGTATTCAAAGCCGACGAGCAATTGAACGGCAAGGAACTGAAG
>CAMPKG010000055.1 GCA_946887085.1 uncultured Sphingobacteriales bacterium | reverse complement strand
CCCCAGCGACATCGGCTGGATATAGGTGAACAGGTTTGTCTGTACGTCCTTTACATTAAAATAATAGACAATAAAAGAGAAAGTGCTCATCAGCAGCGTGGCAGGAAACAGCCACAGCAGCAGGGTGATAATGGCCAGCGGTATGCCGCCGCGTTTCATGGCTATCAGCATCACTGTTTGGGTACTCGACGGGCCCGGCAGCATCTGGCAGAAAGCATTGTACTCCTGCAGTTCTTTCTCGCTGATATAGTGGCGACGCTCGGCAAACATCTTCACCATCATGCCCAAATGCCCTTGCGGACCGCCAAAGGCGGTAAAAGAGTACATCAGTACCGATTTTAGAAAAGGCACATGTCGCAGGAACATCAGGTGAACGGTATTGAAGCGAAAAATAGGCACAAAAAAGGGAAATACATAAACGCTGGTATTTACGGGCCTTGTTTTGTATCTTGCGCACGAATTCTAAGACAACGGTTATGCAGTCACTCATACTCAACGCTTTCTACGACGCGGGTAATGTAATAGGCCCGATCCTCGCTTATATCTTCCTGTTCCTGATGACCATTTCCATGATTTATGTGATGGCCAAATACCTGGGCGGACCGAAAAGAAAATAATTCACAGATTGGCAGTTTCTAAAGGAAATATTGCTGACATAAGGAAGGATTACCAGCTTGCAGCTCTCGACGAGTCTGCCGTAGGCGGTGATCCTTTCGCGTTTTTCGGCAAATGGTTTGCAGAGGCCGAGGCTGCAAAAGTGGTTGAGGTAAATGCCATGACCCTCGCCACCATCGACCTGCACAACAAGCCACATGCACGTGTCGTGCTGCTCAAAGGCCTCGACGAAAAAGGCCTTGTGTTCTTCACCAACTACAGCAGCAATAAAGGACACGAGATAGAAGCTAATCCAAATGCAGCTGCCGTGTTTTTCTGGCCTGAGCTGGAACGCCAGGTAAGGGTAGAGGGTATCATTGAGAAAGTGACTGAGGAAGAGAGTGACCAGTATTTTCAATCGCGTCCCATAAGCAGCCAGGTAGGAGCATGGGCATCGCCGCAAAGCCAGGTAATACCCGACCGCAGCATACTGGATAATAACTACACAGAGTTTCAACGGCAGTTCGGCCCATCCGTTCCCCGTCCGCCACACTGGGGAGGCTACCGCATCATTCCTTCTTATTTCGAATTCTGGCAGGGGCGCAGCAGCCGCATGCACGACAGGATAGCTTTTACCACAGATGTGGATAAAACCTGGCATATCTACAGGCTCGCACCCTAGCTTTTTATCTTCTCCTTCTGTATTTTGTTAGTACATCAAATGAAACTCATTTGAACAAGCTAAAACGTATACCAACAGAGGTCGACTTCCTGAAACGGGAATTTCGCAGTGGTGAGAAGGGGAGAATGGATAAGGCTGCCAACAGGCTGGCCGATATCGGTGGTGAGCAGGTCATCGAATTCTTTATCTCGAATGTAGAGACTGCCGATTGCGATTCGTGGGCGCGGGATGCATCAGCACTCGCGCTTGCCAAAATGAAGGCGCATAATGTTGTTGACCGTATGCTGGCGGTCATCTGGCGCCCTGAAAACGTGCAAGCGGCGGGCACGCTGGTATATGCGCTGAGAGAAATGAATTGCAGTACGCACTTCACCGACATGTTCCGGATAGTTTTTACCTACGGATTTGAAGCCGCAGTTCACGCCTTCGGTATCCTCAACGACCAGCATTTTTCATTTAACCAGGACGATCTGCGCGAAGTGCAGCAGATGTGGGATGAATGCTGTGATCATCCGGAGAACTCTCCGGCATTCGAAGACCTGGAGGACGAGATCAGGTTTGTCGTTGATAATTACCTTTGCTACCTGGAGAGTTTAAACTAGTGCTTTAATTGGAAGTACTCCACTGTTTTTTTAAGCCCCTCAGGGAAATTGAAGGTGGGCTTGTAACCTAATAGTTTTTCTGCCTTGGAGATATCGGCCAGCGAATTGCGGATATCTCCTGCGCGGGCTTCCACATGCGTAGGCTGATGGTCGATACCCAGTAGTTCGCGAATGCTGTTGTAAAGATGGTTGACGGAGAACTGCTCTCCGACAGCAATATTGTATGCCTCTCCATATGCGGCATCATTAGTAGCGAACATGGCGCGGATATTCGCCTGCACAGCGTTATCTACATAGGTGAAATCACGTGTCTGCTCTCCGTCGCCATTAATGCGGACAGACTCGCCCTTCATAATACGATCAACGAATACGGGTATCACCGCAGCATAGGGGCCACTAGGGTCCTGTCTCGGGCCGAACACGTTGAAATAACGAAGCCCGATCACCTTCATGCTGAACTGGCGGAAGAATACCCCCGCATACAGTTCGTCTGCCATTTTAGTGACGGCGTATGGGGACAGTTGATTCCCAGTCTTGGTTTCTACCTTGGGCAACCCCGGTTCATCGCCATATACTGAAGATGAAGAAGCGTAAACAAAGGTTTTCACACCGGCATCTTTCGCCGCGGTGATCATATTTACAAAACCGCTAACATTCACTTCGTTGGAAGTAACAGGATCGAGAATGGAACGGGGTACAGAACCCAGCGCTGCCTGGTGATTCACATGATCGATGCCTTTGCAGGCTTTCTTACATACTTCGCGGTCGCGGATATCTCCCTGTACAAATTCGAAATTGGGATAATTGCTGAACAGGCCGATGTTGTTTTCGGAGCCCGTGAGGAAATTATCGAGCACCCGCACCTTGCCGGCGCCGTTCTTCAGCAGGTATTCGGTAACGTGCGAGCCAATGAAGCCTGCACCCCCGGTGATGAGAAAATTCAGGTTGCCCAGATCTGTGTTATGATAGCTCGTCATCCGTCTTGTGCCTGTACAAACTTAGTGCAAAAAAGCCACCCGTTCGAGTGGCTTGAATGATGCAGCAGGTTAAGCTTTCTTCTCTGCTTTAGTGTTTGTCTTTTTGGCGCGCGCCAGCCTTGATTTGCCAAAGCTGCCTTTTGATATCTTTCCGCGCTTGGTGCGTTTATCGCCTCTACCCATGATTTAAAATATTTTAGGATGCAAAAATAACGAAAAAAAGCAGGAAACATGCGCTTCCTGCCTTTTAAAACTCTCTTTGGGTAAGCAGACTATTTCTTACCGGTACCGATCTTGGTAGAAAACTCTTTACCAGCTTTGAACTTAGGTACGCGGCGCGCTTTGATCTTGATCACTTCACCTGTTTGAGGGTTGCGGCCATTACGGGCAGAACGCTCAGAAACAGAGAAAGTACCAAAGCCAACCAGTGTTACACGGTCGCCTTTTTTCAAAGAAGCAACTACTGCATTGGTAAATGAATCCAGTGCTTCGTTAGCTTGTGTTTTGGTAATGCCTGAATCTTTGGCAATTTTGTCGATCAGTTCAGCTTTGTTCATAGCTTGTGTGTTTGTTTTGTGAAACAATATTGTTTTAAGAGGATAAGCAAATATACTCAGCTTTCAATCAGTTCCAAATTATCATCGTTTTTTTTTAACCCGCCAAACCCTTGCCAGTAGCCGCTTCCACAGGTTATCAACAAAATCCCCCTTCTGGGAAACGATACTTGACATTGCAAATCCCTTACCAGCAAGGCTTTCAGTTATTTGGCAGGGAATTTGCTGCAAGCGAAACCCTTGAAAACACTGGGTTTCACGGCATTGTCAGTTTTCCGTGCGCATCAGCGTACGGAAGGCGATGAATTTATTGCCAAAGCGTTTGAAACCTTTATCGCGCATCTTCTGCGCATGCTCTGAGATATAGGTGTTGTATTGCTCCATGTTCTCGCAGAAATATTGCGCAACATAAGTTTTGCCTTCTTTCTCATCCTGCTCCAGCAGGTAGCAAAGCCTGCTATCGAAAAAGCAACCTGTGTTTACGACATCGGCCAGGTGTTCTTCCTTCATCCATTTTACCCATTCACCGGCAATGCTGTTGTCCACTTTTATGGTTACGTTGTAGATGATCATGTTTCAAATTCAAAATTAAAAATTAAAAATTCAAAAAAGGGTAGAAGGTAAAAGGCAAAAATGGAAGGGCGTTAAAGCAAAAAATAAAAAAACCAAAATCACTGATCAAAGTTAGTTTACCATTTCTTCTCTATACTGTCGAGGATAGTGACGTAGCTGATATACCTGTCCTGGCTGATGGTCTCATTGCCTACGCCTTCTTTTACTGCGCAGCCGGGCTCGTTGATGTGCAGGCAATTGTTGAACCTGCATTCGCTCATCACCCTGCGCATCTCCGGGAAATATTGCGCGAGTTCTTCTTTTTCAAAATCTATCAAACCAAATTCCTTTACTCCCGGAGTGTCGATAATGCGCCCACCCGCCGGCAGGTCGAACATTTCTGCAAAGGTAGTGGTGTGCTGGCCCTTGCCACTCCAGTCAGATACTTCCTGGGTTTTCAGGTTGGCATCGGGTAGCAACTGGTTGATGAGCGTGCTCTTGCCTACACCGGAGTGACCGCTAAAAAGTGTGGTCTTATCTTTTATTCTTTCTTCGAGTGCTAAAACCGAATCGTGTTGTTTCGCGATGAGCGGGAATATTTCATAACCCGAATTTCCATACACTTCCTGCCAGTGTTGTAGTATTAATTTATGCTTTTCTTTCAGCAGGTCTATTTTGTTGATGACGATTATAGCGGGTATATGATAAGCTTCAGCCGTTATCAAGAACCGGTCGACAAAACCCATGGAGGTGCGTGGCTCGGCTATCGTCGCCATTACCAGGGCTGCATCCAGGTTGGCAGCAACGATGTGCTTCTGATTTTTGTTGTGCGGCGATACACGAACGATATAGTTGTTGCGCTTTGTGATGTCTTTAATGGTTCCGATCTTGTTCTCCGTATCTTCTACTTCAAAGATCACATGGTCGCCTACAGCTATCGGGTTGGTCGATGATATGTCATCATCTATCTTCAATTTACCCTTAACTCGAGCCCTCCAGAATTCTCCATCCTCCGCTTTTACAGAGTACCAGCTGCCCGTCGATTTATATACTAGTCCTTTCAGTTCCTTCATTCTTCAGTTTGACGTTTTGCCCTTAGGATATATTTTTTATCTGAAAGATCTTTGAAGGACTTCCCTCCATTCAGCATGAATGATATTTTGATCAGCCGCATGAGAAAATCGAAGCGTTCGGTAGGGGTGCGTGCGAGTGCGGCGTCAATGCGTGCGTTCTCTGCTTCTTCGGGAGAAGAATAAACAACTAACCGTGCTTTGTTGTCGCTATTCATACCTTAATGCTACTATCGGGTCTAGTTTAGATGCTTTGATAGCAGGGTAAACACCGGAGATGACACCAACAATGGCACATAAACTTACGCCAACCGCTATCCACATCCATGGTATGATGAAACCGGTGTTGAGCGCCAGGCCAACAAGGTTGCCCACCAGTATGCCAAGTATAATACCGACCACTCCGCCAAACAGGCTGATCATTATCGACTCGGTGAGGAACTGCTGTTTAATGGTCGTTGCGCGTGCGCCCAGTGCTTTGTTCACACCTATCTCGCGGGTGCGCTCGGCAACGGATACCAGCATAATATTCATCAGCCCGATGACAGAACCCAGCAGTGTGACCAAACCAATGACCACAGCTGCGATACCAATCACAGAGATGCTTTCATAGAGCATTTCAGCAAGGCTGTCGTTCTGGTTGATGGAGAAATCATTTTCGATGCCTATGGGTATGCGGCGTATCACGCGCATTAATCCTTCGGCTTCTTCCGCTGCAACAATTTTCTGGCTCACATCCTCGACCATAACATTGATGACGAATCTCCCGTTATTACCATACACTGCGCGGCCGTTGTTAAGTGGAACCAGTACGCTGTTGTCAGCGTTCATGATCATGCTGCCGCCTTTCGGCTCGCTGATGCCAATAACGCGGTATTTGATGTCGCCTACAGAGACAACTTTGCCCACGGCCTCTTTGTATTTGCCTTTGAATAGTTTTTGCGCGATCCCGTTGCCCAGCACACATACATAGCTTCCAAATTCCAGTTCATAGGCCGAGAAATTGCGGCCCGATTCCAGTTTTGTATCAGCTATCGTCAGGTAGTTCTCGTCGACACCCATCACCTGGATGTTTGGATTGGTCTTGTTCGCATCGTAGCGGACTGTGGCCATGCCCGAGCCCGACATAGAGATGCCAACAACAGAAGGAATTGTGTATCGTTCTTTAAATGCTTTAGCCTCCTCCCATTTGATGTTCTTTCCCTGCGTGATGCTGATGTTCATATGGCCCCTGCCACGTTTCTGCTTGATGATATCACTGGTTATCTGGAAAGAATTGGCGCCCATGCTGCTGAAGCTGGTATACACACTGGCCTTCATCACCTCGATGGCGGTGAGTATACCCACAAGCGCGGTGATACCGATACCAATGATGGCAATGGTGAGTATGGAGCGCAGGCGATTCGTGCGTATGGCACGGAAGGCCAGGCTAAGGTTGAAGAACAGCTGCATCATGCAAAGCCAAAGTTAGCATTCGCGCCGCTACCAAACCTATTGGCGGGTGAAAGTTTTGGTTGTGATGCTCTGACCCTTCCCATCTACTGCTTTCAGAAAATAATTACCCGGTGCAAGTGGCTCTATATCAAACTGGATCATATTGCGGCCTTTTTTACACCTCGCGTCTGTCAGTTTATCCACCATCTGTCCTGCTGTGTTGTAGATGGCAAAGCTGGCAGCACCCTCGGTGGGCATTTCAAATTCAAAGCGTATGAATTGCCATGCAGGGTTAGGGTAAAGCTTTGCCGTCGTTGCTTCGGCCTTTTTATCCTTTACGTTCAGTAACGGAGATCCCAGTTTCGCTATCCAGCTGCCGTATGATTCATTTACACGGCCATAGATACCTTCGATCCATACTATGCCGGTCCACGGGTTATTCCAGTCGAGCTGTGCGCCCATGTAATCGCCCCAGCGCTGTTCCTTGCCAGCTATTACCTTAATGCTGCTCACGCCTTCCTTTACGCGCACCATATCTGAATACTGGGTAGCGTCGAAGAGATAGGCGCCCATACCGGGAAAAGTATTCGGGCCTGTATAGTTGAAAGAGATCAGCGCCTGCGGCAGGCCCCAGGGGTTGCCCGAGAAGGTAATATTGGGATAACCGAAGTCCAGCGTATCTATGCTGATGATATTTGCCGAAACAGAGGGGTTGGTTTTATAGTTGCTGATCTTTCCATGAAATATTCCCGACGCCCCGCTGACAGGGGCAACTGTCGTGCTTACAAAATGAATTTCATCGTTCTCGGCAAATGCACCCAGTATGCGGCCGTCGTTGGTAGCCAGTGTTACTGAAGTGTCCGGTTGCCTGCCGTTTGGCGGCACACCGTACAGTACGGGCGACTGTAAAACTTGCACGGTGAGATTGGTGTTACCACTCGCGATTGTACCGGGCACCTTTACCAGGAAGATAGTATCGTTCTGCACGTCAAAATTCCTGTTCGACACGAAGTATTGTTCGGGCCCCTGGATGCTGCTGCCACCTTTCACAGGGTAGAGGTTGCGGATCTGGATGCCGTTATAGCTGATGCTGTCCCAAATCTGGTAGGTCAGGTTGGCCACGCTGTCGTAGCCATCTTGTTTTTTCATCTGGTATATGACCGTTTCCCTGAAGCCGGTTTGCCAGCTCGAGCTGTACCTGATCTTGTTGCCCGTCAGGAAAAACTCGTCCTCCGTGATGGATACGCAGGGATAGTCAAACCAGGTTGTGTCGCTGTTGTAATCCCCGTAAAATTTATAGAAGTTCCATCCTGCGGCAGGATCGCTTGTTTTAGAGAAGCCCACTATTATCCAGTTGTTCTCATTGGTAGCATTCAGCATCACGCAAATGAATTTGTCTTCATGCGGATCGTACATGATCTTCGGATCGTAGCGGTAATCAACATTACGTTTGTTGAGTTGTGTAGCGACCGAAATAGCCTGCAAACTTTTTCTCGAAGTCATTTTGCCTGCCTTTGCATCGTGGATGGCCATGCGTGAGTTGACAACAGAAACCGCTATTTCTCCTTTGGAGATGGCCATGTCGTTATCGGGTGGTATGCCGGTCAGCGAGTCGGCAATAAAGCTGGCGAGGATGACAGGCGAGGGGGCCGCAGTTGTTTTATTGTGTGCCTGCTGTCTTTTATAGGGAAATTGTTTTGCTGAACGAGCTTTTATTTCATTCAGCATTTTTTTTGAGGGAGCATCGGGAGCGGGGGCCTCAAGGCTGTACACCTGCACGTTGTATTTATCATTGGCTTCGCTCATCACCACTGATCCGGTGAAAGGAGCGGTAAACTGCCTCACGCGGGCGTGCTGTGCGTTGGTGGTAAAGGTTATGAGCAATAGTCCCAGCAGGACAAACAAACGTTGCATAAGAGGGGAATTTGTCTTAAAAATAAGAAAACCACTGCACATTGCCATGTACAGCGGTCCTGAAAGTTCACAGCAGTGTGTATTAGCCTTGCAGGGCAGCGGCACCGCTCACGATCTCAGTAAGCTCGGTGGTGATCGCCGCCTGGCGTGCACGGTTGTAAGATATCTTGAGGTTGCGCAGGATCTCGTTAGCGTTCTCGCTGGCTTTATCCATAGCGGTCATACGGGCGCCATGCTCCGATGCGTTGGCATCCAGCACTGCTTTGTATACCTGTGTGTTCAGTATTTTCGGCATCAGCTCGCGCACCAGCGTTTCCTGCGATGGTTCGTAAATGAAATCGATGCTCTTGCTGCCTTCTGTTTTTTCCACTTTGGGTATCGGCAGGTATGGTTCGCTCACGATGACTTGCGTGGCAGCATTTTTAAACTGGCTGTAGATGAGCTCTACGCGGTCGTACTCCTTGTTCAGGAATGCTTCCTGTGCGTAAATGGCAGCTGCGCGCACGTTCTCAAAACTAAGATCGCTGAAAGTAGCCCAGAAATTGTTGATCACTTTGTAACCGTGACGCAGGAAATATTCATACCCTTTTTTGCCTATCGGCATGATGGTCACATTGCCTTTCTGCAACTGGGCAGCATATTTTTCCGTTGCCAGTTTGCGGGTAGTTTTGATGATATTGGTGTTATAAGCGCCGCAAAGGCCACGGTCGCTGGTAACCGGTATCAACAATATCTTTTCTGCCGGGCGTTCCGCAGCCAGCGCCATCTCGATGTCAGACGAGCTGCTGACGATGTTGCTGAGCATTTCCTGCAGCTTTTGCGCGTAAGGGCGCATTTGCTGGATGGAATCCTGGGCGCGGCGCAGTTTGGCAGCGCTCACCATTTTCATGGCCTTCGTTATCTGCTGCGTCGACGTTACGGATTTGATACGGTTGCGAACTTCTTTAAGTTGTCCCGACATATAAGTATTGTATCGTTGATAAAACTGGGCGCAAAGGTACTGAAACTGCATGTAAAAGGCAAAAGTCCGTTCCGCCTGTTTTATTAACTTTTTTCACGGTTTTATTAACCTTTTGTGCGCTTTCATCTGTCTTTTATTAAAAAACCCTTTCTATGTGAATAATTGTCATTAAATTTATAGGTGGTTAATTGCCATTAATAAGTCATAATATGGAAAAAATCTACTCAGTACTCATTACAAGGCTTAGCCTGGTCGTTTTCTTGCTGGCAGCAGGTATTTTCAGCGCCCAGGCGCAGGTGCCGCAGCATTTCTCTACAGGGGGTACTTCCAACAACTCGTTTCCGTTCAACAGCACCAGTAGCAATAAGGTGCAATGGATATACATCCCATCCGAATTTAATGCGCCGTCAGGGCTCATCACAAAGGTTTATTTCAAGGCCGGAACAACGAGTGCGGGCAACAACAAAACCTTCACGAACCTGACCATTAAAATGGGTTATACCTCCCAGGTGAATACGACAACGACATTCATCGCAGGCCTCACGACCGTTTATTACGCCCCCTCCCTTTTGATACCTAGTGTAGTAGGTAACGGCTGGGTACAGTTTACGCTTACAACCCCCTTCTTTTATAACAATACACAGAATCTTGTTGTGGAAGCCTCACAAACCGGATACACGCCGACAGGTTTTACCGTAGTGCAGAATACTGCCGGCGGGAGCAAGCGCACCTGGGGAGGTGTTGCAGCTGCTACTGGCAGCGCAGGCACCGGACTGGCGAACTTTGGTTTCGACCTGCTGGCCTTCCAGAACAACGCCGGCGCAGACGCCATCGTTGAGCCGGGTGTGAACATTTGCGTGGGCAACCATGCAGTAAAAGCCACGATCAAGAACCTGGGTGCTAATACCATTAACAATGTTATGGTGAACTGGTCGGTGAACAACATAGCGCAGCCGGCGGTGATGTACACGACTCCCATCCCCATTGGCGGCAGCGCATCTGTCACCCTGGGGAACTATCCGTTCATCAATCCGGTGCTGAACTACAACATCCAGGTATGGACATCGAACCCCAATGGCGTTGCCGACGGCAACCCGGCTGACGATGATGCGAATATTTTGAGAAAACCAATGGACCCGCCTAACGCGGTGGTTTATTTCCCAACCAATTATGCTTGCCCCGGTGACAGCATCAAGCTGCACGCCCCGCTCGATCCGTTGTACACCTATATATGGCAAAAGAACGCAGACCCGATACCGGGTATCGATACCAACTTCCTCTACATAAATCAGACTGGTTTCTATTCGGTAAAAATTATCAATCCCGCCTGCAGTGCCCAGTCATCTGTGCACAAGATGACGGTTGCGCCGCTGGAAGTGAATATTGGAAATGATGCGATCACTTGTGAGTTGCCGAACGGCATAGAGCTTGATCCCGGTGTGATAGGTGCAACCTACCTGTGGAACACAGGGTCTACCTACCAAACGATCAAAGTGACCTCGGAATCGGGCAAATACTGGGTGCAGGTATCCCTGGGGCCGAATTGCCAGGCAAGTGATACCGTTAACCTTGACATATCTCCATTACCGCGTGTTAATGGCATTACCTACCTGAAGAACAACAACACCTATCATTTTTCTCCGGGAGGTCCGCAGTTTGTAGACAACTATCTATGGGAGTTCGGTGATGGCAGCACAGACACTGCAGCCAGCCCATCTCATACCTATACTGAAGGATTTGATGCCAAAGTAATGCTCCATGTTTTTAACAGCTGCGGCAAAACCACCACGCAGCTTCAACTGCCGCTGTCAGTAGGCAACATTGCTTCAGACAAAGGCATCATAGTGTATCCCAACCCGGCCAGCACTGAACTACACGTTAAGGTGAAAGACGTTGCGACGATGGACGGTGTGAAGATCATCAACACATTGGGTGTTGTTGTTTACCAGGAAAAACTAAATGACCTGCAGGATGTATCTATTGATATTTCCTCGCTACCCAACGGAAATTATTCTGTCTTATTAACTACCAGTGCAGGCATTGTTACCAAAACATTTACTATTATGAAATAGAGATATTTTCGTAATGTTGCCGCGTCATTCCTAAAAAACCAATTATGAAATTACCTTCAACCCCTTATTGGAAGCTGGCCGTCCTGGTCATGGCTTCTCTCTGCTCCTTTTCGTCAAATGCCCAGGTGCCTCCAACGGCAGCCGGTTATTTGTTTACAGCCTACCCCGGCACCTACACGTCAATTACCGGCGGAACGAACATCGCCATTATCGGCGATGACCTCAACGTCCAGAACATGCCTATTGGGTTTACCTTCCCGTTTGCTACGGGTACGTATACCACTTTTACCGCCAATTCAAATGGCTGGGTGGCATTAGGAAACAAAGGCCCGTCTGCAGTGCAGATGCGTACAAACACCGCTGCCAATGCCGGTGTCATCGGCCCGATGGTGATGGCGCTTTGGGATGACCTTAATGGTTCACCCAGCGGCCAGGCTTCCTACCTGACCACGGGTACTGCCCCTAACAGGGTGCTGACGGTACAGTTCAACAACTGGAAATGGATATGGACCGGTAGCAGCAGTAACGTTATCTCCTACCAGGTGAAACTATATGAGTCGGGAAGAATAGAATGCCATTACCAGCAAGGCCCTGACGCGATAAATCCTACGGCTCTGGCTACAATAGGCATTGCCCGCAATGCAACAGATTACCAGACACTGCAAAATGGTGTAGCTAATCCCACTGTTTCTTCTACTACTTTTTATGATGGTGTCAATTCAAAGCCACCCAATGGACAGGTGTATGCCTGGGACGCGCCGCTGCCTAACAACACCAGTGTCGCAGCTATACCTCAGCCTAATGTTGACATCTGTATAGGTCAGCATAGCGTTGCCGCTCAGGTGAAAAATGAAGGTGGCAATATCATCAACAACGTACGTGTCAACTGGTCTGTCGATGGTATCGTACAGCCCTTTGTCACCTATTCTACTCCAATCCCCATCGGTGGCACAAGCGCGGCCATTCCGTTGGGTAATACTACGTTTCCTGCTTCTGCATTTACACACCAGATCAAGGTTTGGACATCACACCCCAACGGCTTGACGGATCCTAAGCCTGAGAATGATTCGCTGCAGGTATCGCGCAAGGCAATGGACCCGCCGAGTGCCTTCATGTTCTTTGAGAAAACCCGGATATGCCCCGGCGACAGCCTGCTGCTTTGGGCGCCGTACGATCCGATATACACCTATGTATGGCAATACGAAGCCAGTCCTATACCGGGTGCAACAGATAGCGCCATATGGGTGAAGAACGACGGTAACTATTCGGTCAAAGTATTTAATCCCGCATGCAGCTCACAGTCTGCTTTCCACAAGATCACGGTAAAACCTGCACAGGTAGAACTGGGGAATGATTCTTCAATGTGCGAGACGATACCATCGCAGGAACTGGATGCCGATGAAGCGGACGCATCTTACATCTGGAGCACCGGCGATACTACAAAAACCATCCCCGTTTGGGAGTCGGGCAAATACTGGGTGGAGGTAAAACTGGGCCCTGATTGTATGGCCTCCGATACAGTAAATCTTGAAATAAAACCACTGCCGAAGATCAACGGAATTTCTTATGTCACCGATGGACTTACCTACGAGTTCCAGCCGGGAGGTCCGCAGTTTGTAGACACTTATTTTTGGGAGTTTGGCGATGGCAATACATCAACGGATCAATCACCGACACATACCTATGCTGCGCACGGCCTTTACGATGTAATATTAAGAGTGTATAACGCCTGTGGTGAGACAATCACAAAAATGACCACGCCGGTAAATGTGGGTGATATAGTGGCAGAAAAGGATGTAGCCATTTATCCTAACCCAGCGAGCTCAACACTTATCATCGACTCGAAGGGTATAGCCGGTATCAAAGCGTACCGCGTATATAACGTAATGGGCAGCATATTGAGCAAGTTCACTGCAGAGACGCCAGGTAAGAAGTTTAGCGTTGACGTTTCAGGATATCCTGCGGGTATTTACACGATCGTTATCAATACCACTGAAGGCAACCTCAACAAAACCTTCCAGGTGATGAAATAATAAGGTTCACAGCTTAACCAGAAGACAATGTCCCTCAAATGCGGGACCTTGTCTTTTTCCGCCTGGCCGGTAGTAGAAAGTTCAAAAAACAGTTGATGACTTCTGGTCAACTCTGCTTGTGATA
>CAMPKG010000054.1 GCA_946887085.1 uncultured Sphingobacteriales bacterium | reverse complement strand
GAATTCGTGGTGATGCAGAATGGTACTGCACCCAATAACAACTCACGCTACGCCATTGGTAACCTGGTTACCTCCACCGGCAATTTCCAGTTGTATATATTATTAAAGCTCCGAACGAGCGATAATTCGTTTGTGCTGAAAGAAATGAGATTTGAGAAGCCCCGATAAACGGGGCTTTTTTATTTCGTATAAGACTTTATCTCACTATTCTCAGTTTAGCAAAGTTGAGCATGATCTTCTTCTGCCCATGCCCGCCTTCAAACTGGATGGTGGCTATCCTGTTGTTTACTCCCCCTTCTACCGAAGTTATGGTACCGAAGCCGAATTTCTGGTGCTCGATCTTCATACCTGTTTCCATCTCCATGGGGTCATCGGCCTTAAAGTCGGAAGTTGGCTGATGAGCCACTGCCGCAGGTTGCTGTAATTTTTCAGCCAGTTTTTTTAAAGAAGGCATCCGCTCGAATGACTGGTTGAGCATATTGCCGAACCCACCTACCGAACCCTGGCCTCCTTTGCTGCCGATGCCGGTAAACGTTCTGTCGAGATAGGTAGCTGGTATCTCTTCAATAAAACGGCTGGGCTCATTTTGTATCAGGTTGCCAAAACGGTAACGGCTGTTGGCATAAGTCACCCAAAGGCGGTCTTTCGCACGCGTGATGGCTACATAAAATAAACGACGCTCTTCTTCCAGGTCGGCCCGGTCGTACAGGCTCATAGCGTTAGGGAAAAGATTCTCTTCCAAACCCACTACAAACACGCAGGGAAATTCCAAACCCTTGGCAGCATGTATGGTCATCAGCTTCACGGTGTCTGCATTCTCGTCGTCCTTCGTGTCCGCATCCGTCAGCAGTGTGATCTGCTGCAGGTAACTGCCCAGGCTTTTATCGCGGAGCTCACCTTCTTCATCCGGCGTCTCGGTAAATTCTTTTATCGAGTTCAATAGTTCCTGCACGTTCTCGTAACGCGCCAGGCCTTCTACCGACTTATCGTTATACAGCTCCTGCACCAGGCCGGTGTGCTTGCCAACAGCAAAAGCAACATCATAAGCATTTTGTTTTTCCAGCATCACCTGGAAGCTGCGTATCATCACCACGAATTGCTCGATAGAAGAAGCAGCCGCTCCTTTCAACCCGGCGGCATCCGGCATCTCCAGCGTATCCCACATGGTTTTATCATACTGGTTGGCTGCTATCAGTACTCTTTCAATGCTCGTTTTACCAATACCGCGGGCCGGGTAGTTGATGATCCGCTTGAGGTTCTCCTCGTCGCGTGTATTCACAATAATGCGCAGGTAAGCCAGGAAATCTTTGATCTCCTTCCGTTGATAGAAGGATACACCACCCACCAGTTTGTAGGGTATGTTCATCCGCCTCAGGCTCTCCTCAAAAGAGCGACTCTGTGCATTGGTGCGGTAGAGCACCACAAAGTCTTTATTATGATAATGATTGCGCAGCTTCATCTCGGTGATGGAATCAGCCACAAACCTTCCTTCATCATTATCAGTAAGCGTGCGTACCAGGATTATCTTTTCACCTTCGCTATTGTCAGTCCACAGCGATTTAGGTATCTGGTTCTTGTTATTGGAAATGACCTGGTTAGCTACATTCAATATCACCTGTGTGCTCCGGTAGTTCTGCTCCAACTTCACAATGTGCACGTCCTCATAGTCGTCCTGGAACTGCAGGATGTTTTGTACCGTAGCCCCGCGGAAGGAATAGATACTCTGTGCATCATCGCCCACCACGCAGATGTTCTCGTGCACTGCACCCAGCATTTTTATGATCTGGTATTGCGCAAGGTTGGTATCCTGGTACTCGTCTATCAGTATATACTTGAAGCGGTGCTGGTATTTGGCCAGCACATCAGGAAAATGCGTGAGCAGCACATACATTTTGAACAACAGGTCGTCGAAGTCCATGGCACCGTTGCGGAAACAACGTTTGGCATACGACTCGTAGATCTCACCCAGCAGCGGGCGGTTGCTGCGGGCGTCTTCTGTTTGTATATGGTTGTCCTGCTTATAAGTAACCGGATCTATCAGGCTGTTCTTCGCAGCGGATATGCGGTTATAGATATACGATGGCTTGTAATGCTTATCGTCAAGATTCATGTCGTTGACTATCCCCTTGATCACCGATTTCGCATCATCCGTATCATAAATAGTAAAGTTGTTGGGGTAGCCCAGCTTGTTGGCCTCAGCCCTGAGTATGCGCGCAAATACCGAGTGAAAAGTTCCGATATAAAGATTACGCGCCTCTGTGTTGCCCAATATCTTCTCCACCCTTTCCTTCATTTCGGCAGCGGCCTTGTTGGTAAACGTCAGCGCCAATATGTTAAAAGCATCAATACCATGATGCATGAGGTGAGCTATGCGTGTGGTGAGTACTTTGGTCTTTCCGCTTCCCGCACCTGCAACGATCATCAATGGCCCGTCTATATGTTCTACAGCTATCCGTTGCCGGTCATTTAATCCCTTCAGGTAATCTTGCATAGTTGCAAAGCTACGTTTTTGGCCCTCAAAAACATGGCGCGTGCAGGCTGTTAAGGAAATATAAAATCATAATTTTTCCACCGCGTATGCACGTCTTTCGAAATTAAATTTGCTTCCTGGTTATCTTTACGAATGCTCCGCTTCCAGCATATATCTTATTTGTTCGCACTTGGGCTGATACCGATCCTGGTGGTGTTGTTTATCTGGATGGTGAACTGGCGGAAAGACAAGCTGCGCCGCCTGGGCGATGAGCGGCTAATCAAATCGCAACTCGTTGGCTTTATCCCGGGAAGAGCCACTTTGAAATTTCTTTTAGCAACCCTCGCACTTGCCTGTGTGATAGTTGGTGCTGCGAACCTGCAGATGAGCACGGGCAGGGATGAAGTACAACGGAAGGGCATCGATGTAGTAATAGCACTTGATGTGAGCAAGAGCATGCTGGCTAAAGACATCCAGCCCGACAGACTGACGCGCGCCAAACAACTGGTGCAGCGCATGATGGACAAGATGAAGAATAACCGCGTGGCGCTGGTGGTGTTTGCGGGAAGGGCCTACCTGCAGGTGCCGCTTACGGTTGACTATGGTGCGATGAAGATGATGCTGCAAAATGTAACGCCGGATGCGGTACCTACGCAAGGCACAGTGATCAGCGACGCTATAGAACTTGCGAAAAATTCGTTCTCGGAAAAAGAGCGGAAATATAAAGCCCTCGTGCTGATATCAGATGGCGAGGATCATGATGATCATGCCGTTGAAAAAGTGAAAGAAGCTTTGGAAACAGGCGTTGTGATCCACACCATAGGGATAGGTTCCCCGCAGGGCACTACGTTATACGATCCCGAAACAAGAGCAGTAAAGCTGGATGACCAGGGCAATCCCGTCATCAGCAAGCTGAATGAGCAGGAACTGAAAACAATAGCAGCAGAAGGCAAAGGCACATATACTTTATTGAGAAATACCGACGATGCCGCCGACCGACTGGTCGATGAGATCAACGGTATGGAGCAGAAGAACCTGGGCGCTTCCATGTTCACCGAATACGATAGTTATTTTCAGTGGTTCCTTGGGTTGGCAGTTTTGCTGCTTGCTATCGATTGGATGCTGCCGGGATCGGGGCTGAAGGTTAAAACGAAAACGACATGAGGGGAAGAAGATATATAGGATCAATATTGCTGTTGCTGATAACAACAGCCACCGCGGCGCAAACGAAAAAACTGGTGCGCGAAGGTAATGAGCTTTATCGCCAGCAGCGGTATAAAGATGCCGCCATGTTGTACCAGGAAGCATTGTCGAAAGATCCATCGTTCACCCCGGGATTGTTCAACCTTGGCAACTCGCTATACCGGCAGAAAGACCTGGAGCAGTCGAGGAAGATAATGGCCGCTGCTGCAAAATCGGCCACCGATAAAACAGGCCGCTCTGCTGCTAACTACAATACGGGCAATACCTGGATGGAAGAGAAGAAATGGAAGGAGGCGGTTGATGCCTATAAACAGGCATTACGCGAGAACCCCGGTGATGCCGATGCGAAATACAACCTGAGTTACGCACTGGCCATGATGAAAAAACAAGGAGGCAGCGGCGGTAACAACAACCAGCAAGACAAGGATAAAGACAAAAACGACGAACAGAAAAAGCAGGAAGAGCAAAACAAACAAGAGCAGCAACAAAAAGAAGATCAACAGGACAAACAGCAACAACCGCAACCAAGCAAGCTATCAAAACAACAGGCCGATCAATTGCTGAATGCATTGCAACAGGAAGAAAAAAAGCTGCACGATAAAATGCAAAAAGCAAAAGGCTCACCATCGCGTGTTGAAAAAGATTGGTGATTTTTTTCGTCGCGATGATGCACAAATGATATTGCATGTTGCGTGAAATTTGTTCGATGTTGAACCGAAATCTGCCCGAGGTTGTTCACAGCTTTTCAACAGCCTCCAAAAAAAAGTTCAAATAATTTTTTTTAGTCGAAAAAATTCTTTTTAATATTGTGATAGGATTGTACTTACTAACCCATCCTTTATAAGAGTCCGGCGTTTGAAAAAAGCAGCCGGACTTTTTCTTTTCTCTTGAAAGCCTTTGCCACAGCATGTTTCAGCCGATCACATTTTTTTCATGAAACGTTATCTCATTTTTTACAAGCCATTTAACGTCCTTTCGCAATTTTCGGCGGAAGGTGAGAAAATGACACTTTCGGCGTTTTTTGAGGGAATTGAGAAAAATATTTACCCGGTTGGCCGGCTCGATTACGACAGCGAGGGACTGCTTATTCTGACCAACGATAAAGAACTAACGCATCGTTTACTCGATCCGAAATTTGAACATCAGCGAACTTATTGGGTACAGGTTGAAGGAGTCATAAATGATGAAGCGATCAAAAAACTTTCAACCGGTGTCAGCATCAACATCAACGGCAAACAACATCGCACAAAACCGGCGATCGCAAAATTGATGACCGAACAGCCACAAGTTCCTGACCGCAACCCGCCTATTCGTTTCCGAAAAAATATTCCAACCTCGTGGTTATCGCTCACACTTACCGAAGGCAAGAACAGGCAGGTAAGAAGAATGACAGCAGCCGTCGGCTTTCCCACACTGCGATTGATACGGCATAGTATTGGTGATGTAACTATTGAAGGGATGGAACCAGGTAGTTATCGTGAATTACATGAAAGCGAGAAGGCATTGTTGTTCAATAAACAATGATAAGCAGGTAAAATTCAGGTTAATTATTAGATTCTTTTTAATACTTTTTGTCAGTAATCCAATTGTATACTTATTTTTGTGCCCAATCTTAGTTAGTATATATGTTTAATTTGATCTTGTTTGGTCCCCCGGGTAGTGGAAAAGGAACTCAATCGGCGAACATCACAAAGACTTACCAATTGCAGCATATCTCCACAGGCGATCTGTTGCGCGATGAGGTTACCCGTAAAACGCCGCTGGGTGTTGAGGCCAAAAAATTCATGGACCAGGGAATGCTTGTACCGGATGAAGTAGTGATAGGAATGATCAGCAGCAAAATAGATGAAAGCCCGGAAGCACGCGGCTTCATCTTTGATGGTTTTCCACGCACCAAGGCACAGGCCGAGGCACTGGACAAATTGCTTGAATTCAAAAACACAGAGATACACCTGGTACTGGCACTGGAAGTGCCTGAGCCTGAACTGATCACCCGCCTGCTGGGCAGGGGCGCAACCTCCGGCCGCAGCGACGACAATGAAGAGGTGATCCTGAAACGCATCAAAGAATACCACGCCAAAACCGAACCTGTTGCCGGCTATTATTTTGCTCATGGCAAACTGGAGCGCGTAAAAGGCGATGGCAATATTGAAGAAACCTTCAAATTACTCTCAAGGGAAGTAGACAAGTATTTGTTACCAGCGTAGTGGAGAAAGGAAATTTTGTAGATTATATACGCGTATTCTGCCGGTCCGGTAAAGGCGGAGCCGGCAGCTCGCATTTTGCACGTACCAAGTTCAACCCGCAGGCTGGCCCTGACGGCGGCGACGGTGGACGCGGAGGCCATATTATTTTAAAAGGCAACGCGCAGCTCTGGACGCTGCTGCATCTTCGGTACCATAAAAATGTACTTGCGGAAAACGGTGAGAACGGTAGCAAAAACAATTGCACCGGCCGCGACGGTGAGGATATTATTATAGAAGTACCGTTAGGCACCATTGCACGTGACCAGGAAACTGAGGAGGTTGAGGCGGAGGTACTGGAAGACGGCCAGGAAATAATCTGGCTGCGCGGAGGTCGCGGTGGACTGGGTAACAGCAATTTCGCTACACCCACCAACCAGGCGCCCGAGCATGCTCAGCCCGGCGAAATGGGAATCGAGGGCTGGAAATATCTTGAGCTGAAGATCCTGGCCGATGTGGGCCTTGTCGGTTTCCCGAATGCAGGTAAGTCAACACTGCTTTCAGTAGTGAGCGCAGCAAAGCCCAAGATCGCCAACTACGCTTTTACCACACTGACGCCGCAGCTGGGTATGGTGCCTTATCGCGACAATAAGTCGTTTTGCATGGCCGACCTGCCAGGTATCATTGAAGGTGCAGCTGAAGGCAAAGGTTTAGGACACAGGTTCCTCAGGCATATTGAGCGCAACCCGGTTTTGCTGTTCATGATACCCGCCGACAGCGATGATCACAAGAAAGAATTCGAGATACTGCTGAACGAACTGGAACAGTATAATCCCGAACTGCTGCATAAGAAATTCCTAATAGCCATCAGCAAAAGCGATATGCTGGATGATGAGCTGAAACAGGAAATAGCTGCGACCTTACCCAAGAATATCCCGCATTTCTTTATTTCTTCGGTGATGAATAATGGTATCACACAACTGAAAGACGCGCTCTGGAAAGCGCTGACAGAAGATAACGAAAAAAGCCCCGCATAACCGGGGCTTTTTTTAAGTGTTGTCATTTACTTCTTCGCTACAACGTGCAGCTTGATATTTACTTCGTGCTCTATGAATTTATTCTGTACGCTTTTATCGCTTTGGTAATTGATGCCCCATTGAGTACGGTCGATATTGAAATTGGCATCTGTCACTACTTCGGCATCGCTTACGCTGATCTTCGCCGGGAAGCTGACACTTTTGGTTTGATCCTTTAGCATCAGGTTACCTGTTACGGTATGTGTAGCATCTTTCATAAGGGCATCATTTGCTGCACCCGCAGTTACCTGCGTTATCTCAAAAGTCCCGGTAGGATATTTTTCCACTTCAAAGAAATCGGCACTCTTCAGGTGTTTCTGTAGTTTGGCATTGCCTTCAGCATCCTGGTCCACCGGTTCAACGGATGCTACATCAATGGTGAATTTCCCACCGGTAACATTGTTGCCATCCGTTGTAACTGTTCCTTCTTTTATTTTGAAAGTACCTGTGTGGTGACCAGTTGGTTTCGTACCTACCCATTCAACAGTGCTTTGGCTGTTGTCGACCGTATAGGTTGAACCGCCCGTGGTTGCTGTTACTTCCTGAGCGTTCGTGGTTACTGCTTTGTCGGCTTCGGGGGCATCTTTACATGCTGTAAAACCTATAATGGCTGTGCCGAATAAAACTAAAGCCTTTCTCATAATTTGCTTGTTTTTGATTGAAAATGAATACTTAATATTGTTTGTTGTATTACAACCAAAATCATGAAAAAAATTACGCCAGAAGAGCTTAACGATTGGATAAAGGAGGATAAACCGTTTGTTTTAATAGATGTACGGGAAAATTGGGAACGTGAGGCGTACAATATCGGAGGTGAGCATATTCCGCTTGGGGAACTGATAGGCCGCAAAAATGAAATACCGCAGACAGGCAATGTGGTGCTCTACTGCGAAAAAGGCATCCGCAGTTCCATTGTCATTCAGCGGCTTGAGCAATTGGGTTATGACAATCTCTATAACCTGGAGGGCGGCATGAATGAGTGGAAAAAAGGATTTAATTACTGATCTTTTCCAGGAAAGCCCCGCCAACATCAACTGTGAGCTTGTGTTCCATCCCCAGGCATAAAGTATAGTTGACCTCCTGGTGCCCGCAAGGAAAGTTGAAACACACAGGGTAATCATATTCTTTCACTTTATCCCAAATGATCTCCTCAACGGTTTGACCGAACGGACGTATTGTGTCCTGCATATCAGTAAAACCACCAACAACCAATCCCGCGAGTTTGTCGAGTTTGCCTGCTCTTTTGAGGTTCAGCAACAGGCGATCAACGTTGTAGAGATATTCACTGATGTCTTCAATAAACAAAATCTTTCCCGTAGTATCCACTTCGGAAGGTGACCCTGTAAGGTGTGCAAGAATAGCGAGATTGCCCCCCGTAAGAAGGCCTTGGACACTACCCGTTCTGTTGAACGGAGATGATGCTATCTCGTACTTCAATTCATTGCCGGCAATGGCGTCGAAAAAACTTTCAAGATGTGGTGTATTGAGTGTTTCAGGCTTGTATGCATTGCACATGGGGCTATGCAAAACAGGTATGTGCAGGTTAGCCTGTATATGATTATGCAAAACAACTATATCACTAAACCCGCAGATCCACTTCGGTTTTGTTTTGAATTTTGAAAGATCGAGCTGATCGATAATACGCGATACCCCATAGCCCCCACGTCCCATAAGTATGGCATCTATCTCCGGGTCATCGAGCATATCCTGCAGATCGGCCAGGCGTTCCTCGTCGGTTCCCGAGAAATAATTGAGCGCTTCTGCGGCGGCCGTTTTACCAAGCTTTGCCCGGTACCCACGGTCGTTCAGTACACCGGCTGCATACTCTATTTGTTGTAATGATACATGGCTTGCAGGACAGGTTATACCAATAAGCGAACCTTGTTTAAGATATGGTGGAGTCTGCATCGTGCTAAATTATTCCAATATAGATCAAGTCTTCTTTTACTTCTACAGGATAGGTTTTGAGTTTATATCCTTCGCCCGAAGTATTACGTCCATTTACGGGATCAAAGCGATAGCTGTGCAGCGGACAGGCAATATGTCCGCGGGCATCAATCCATCCCTCGCAAAGATTGGCGCTCGCGTGTGGGCATTTAGCTGAGAATGCCAGTACTTTTTCGCCGCGTTTCAGCAATGCTATCTGCTTATCGGCCACCATCACTTCAACCATGCCGTTCTCTGCCATACCGGATGCCGTCATATTTTCTGCAAGGTGCCAGTTATACATGCTATCTTTTTGCTGCGAAGAAATCTTTCATCAGTTGTGCGCCTTCCTCTGCCAATACGCCATTTGTAAGCGTGGTTTTCGGGTGGAACGGCCAATTATCTCCCGTCACCTTTCTATATCCGTTCTTTACATCGGCGGCCCCATAAATGATCTCACCTATCTTGGACCAGTACATAGCGCCGCAACACATGAGGCAGGGTTCTAGTGTTACATAAAGCCTCATTTCCGGAAGGTATTTTGCCCCGATAGAATTGAAGGCAGCTGTCAGTGCTATCATTTCGGCATGTGCGGTGCTGTCGTTTAACTGTTCGGTTTGGTTATGCCCCCGCGATATGATCTTGTTTTCCCACACCACCAAAGCCCCCACCGGCACTTCGCCGGCGTCGAAAGCCATCTTCGCTTGCTTCAGCGCCTCGCGCATAAAATATTCGTCATCAAAAACCATCGGGGCAAAAATAGCTATTCTTTGTTTTGGGTATCCATGAGAATGGTCACAGGGCCATCGTTGACCAACGCTACTTTCATATCAGCCCCAAATGTGCCCGAAGCCACAGGTTTGTTTAACCGTGCAGACATTTTTTGGATAAAGTATTCGTACAACGGAATGGCTTGCTCAGGCCTCGCTGCCTTAATGAAAGATGGCCTGTTGCCTTTCTTATAAGATGCGTGCAGAGTGAACTGGCTCACTACCAACACTTCCCCGCCAGCTTCCTGTATGTCGTGGTTCATTTTCCCGTCGTCATCACCAAATACTCTCAACTGTGCGATCTTCGCGCAAAGCCAGTCTGCATCTTCTTTGGTATCCGCTGTTTCGATACCCAATAATACCATAAACCCGGTACCGATCGACGACTTCATATCTCCGTTGATGGTGACGCTGGCTGTTGATACCCGTTGAATAACTGCTCTCATACTTCGAATTCAAAAGTTAAAAGTAAAAATTCAAAAAAGATGTTAGGCCCTTTTGATTTTTGAATTTCTACTTTTGACTTAATAAATGTACCAGATAAACGAAACGATAGTAGCATTGGCAACACCGCCCGGCGAGGGTGCCATAGGTGTCATCCGCCTGAGCGGAACAGAAGCCATTACTATTGCCGACAGGATATTTAAGGGTAAGAAACTGGCTAACCAGGCTTCGCACACATTACACTTTGGCAAGATAACAGATGGCAACAAAGAGGTGGACGAGGTAGTGATGAGCCTGTACAAAGGCCCAAAGAGCTATACAGGAGAAGATGTAGTGGAGATAAGTTGCCATGGATCACATTATGTGTTGCAACAGGTGATCGACCTCTGTTTATCTAATGGTGCCCTTCTTGCAAAGCCCGGGGAGTTCACCCAACGTGCATTTTTGAATGGCAAGATGGACCTGACACAGGCAGAAGCCGTTGCCGATCTTATCGCCAGCCGCTCCGGCGCTGCACACCAGTCGGCCATGCACAACCTGCGCGGCGGTTTTAGTGAGCAACTGAAAGCCATGCGTGAAGAGTTAATAAAATTCAGCGCGCTGATAGAACTGGAGCTTGACTTCAGCGAAGAAGATGTGGAGTTTGCCGACCGCAAACAACTTTATTCGCTGCTTGATGAGTTGACAGCAACTACTCAACAACTATTACAATCCTTCAGGCTGGGCAATGCAATACGTAATGGTGTGAGTGTTGCCATCATAGGGAAACCCAATGCAGGGAAAAGCACCTTGCTGAATGCACTGCTCAACGAAGAGCGCGCTATTGTAAGTGAAATTGCCGGCACTACACGGGATACCATCGAAGAAACACTGAATATCAATGGTATTCTTTTCAGATTGATAGATACCGCAGGCATCCGCGATCATTCAACTGATGTAATTGAGAACATTGGCATCCAGCGCAGCCGCGATATGATGCAACGTGCTGACATCGTGATCTATCTTTTTGACGTGAATACTGAAACTGCCGATTCAGTAAAAGCAGACGCCGAAAAGCTAAGCGGCGACGGTATCAAATACCTGTTAGTCGGTAACAAAACCGATCTCGCCGGTGTGAGCCAGCCAACCGATGAACATACGATCTTCATCTCGGCGAAAAACAAAGACAATATCCGCGAGCTGAAGCAGAAGCTCTACGATATGACCGTGCAGGGCGAAGTGAAACAGGAGGGAACGATCATCACCAACGCACGGCACTACGGCGCGCTACAAGAAGTGATGAGATCGCTGCAGGACATTAAAGCCGGCATGGATAATAATCTCTCCGGCGACCTGGTAGCGCTTGATATTCGTCGTTGCCTTCATTTCCTGGGCGACATTACCGGTGAAGTAACGACCGAGGATAAGCTGGATTACATCTTTAGCAAGTTTTGTATCGGAAAATAAGAATGTCTAATTATTCGCCTCCGGGTTATCCGGCCCCGTTACCAGGCGATTGTAAATTCCCTGGAGCAAATCTTTTACTGCTCCCTCATCTTCAAAAACCGCCCCGGATTTATGCAGTTCCTCTACCAATATGGCAAAACGCTCTTGCAGGTATTCCGGTAGTGGTGAGCCATTGTTGCAAGTAAAATCGATATACTCATAAACAGCTAGCCCGCACCCGGGAAAATCCTTGGCATTGTAACATTGAAGAAACTTTTCGAAGTAGGTCATATTACAAGGGTACCGTGATCTTAATTACCGAAGTTACTGGTTTTTGCTTCAGCTAAGTTACCCTTTCGCCCTTATCGCTTTGTATATCCTGATAGCACTCATCAACGCTATGATAAATGCAGTCAACCCAAGCAATCCCCATAGCCAGCTTAAGGCTTGTTTTACAACAACCAGCATTACAATAGCCACCAAAAAAATAGTGGCTAGCTCATTCCAGATGCGCAATTGCTGCGAGGAGTAATTGAAAATGCCTGCTGCCTGTTGTTTATAAATGATATGCAGCGTGAGATGATAAATGAACAAACCGGCTACAAAACCCAGTTTCACCATGAGCCAAACCGGTAGCACACCTAACAGGTGCCACATCCACAGCCCGAATATCAGCGTAAGTACAGCCGATGGCCAGGTAATGCCAAACCAAAGTCGCTTGATCATAAGGGAGAACTGCCTTTGCAGGATGCTCCTCTCCGGTTCGCTTTTGTCATTGGCCTCGCGGTTGTAGATAAACAGGCGCACGATATAGAACATACCGCTGAACCAGGTAACCACAAAAATGATATGAAGCGCTTTGACGTAATTGTACATGACTATTGCAGCAGCATGTTTTTATTTCCTGATTCCAGTTGCTGCATCCAGCTGGCAATGGCCTGCACCCATTGAGGATGCACATTCAGGCAGGGCACAAAGGTAAACGATTCGCCACCGGCATTCAGGAAAGCTTCTTTCCCGGCCATTGCTATTTCTTCGAGTGTCTCCAGGCAATCACTCACAAATGCAGGACAGAGTATCACCAATCGTTTGATGCCTTTGCCCGGCAGTTCTTCGAGCAATGGAGCGGTGTATGGCTTCAGCCATTCTTCCCTCCCCAGCCGCGACTGGAAGGATATACTGTGTTTCTCGGCAGGAATACCCAGTTTATCAGCAACCAGTTTCGTGGTTGTAAAACATTGATGCCTGTAACAAGCACTGTGCGCCGGCGAAGGTGTGATACAGCAGTTTGCACTTCTCATACAATGTTGTCCGGTCACATCTGCCTTGCGCATGTGCCTTTCGGGCAGGCCGTGGTAACTGAAGAGTACCTGATCGTAAGGCGCTTTCAGATAGGGAGCAATGCTTTCGCCCAGCGCGTTTATATAATGCTCGTCGTTGTAGAAAGGTTTTATTATTTCTAGCTCAAACTGATACCCGCCCTTCTTATGCGCCTGTTTTGCATACTCCACTGCTGTCTCGTAGCTCGACATAGCATAGTGCGGATATAAAGGAAGGAGGGTTACTGTTTTCAAGTTGGGGCTAGCCGCTATTAGCTCATCGAATGCGGTTTTAGGAGTTGGTGAGCCGTATCTCATTGCGATACTAATGGGATATTCGATTCGCTCAGATAAAGCCCGCTTCAGCTGTTTTGTGAGTACGATGAGCGGAGACCCTTCATCGGTCCAGACGGTAGAATATGCATGTGCTGAATTCTCAACCCTGGCAGGAACAATAAATCCACGAACCAGCGGTAGCCTCAACAAATATGGATAATCGATAACGCGTTCATCCATTAAAAATTCATTAAGGTAAGTCTTCACATCCCGTACATCTGCCGATCCCGGCGAGCCGAGGTTCATCAGCACAACCCCTCTGGTAGCATCTTTCACGTTCTTCATCTTCTTTAAAAAACAAAGTTGCAAAGGAAAACAACTATTGCCGACTGATAACTATCAGAGGTCGAAATGACAATAGTATGACAGAGAAAATTCATTGTCCCCTGCGTTGAAATTACCTTTGCGCAACAATTGAATTACTAGAATGATCCCCGTGGATAAGAGCATTTCTGAGTTTTGGGCAATAGGAATAAATTATAAGAAAACAGATGCAAAAGTCCGTGGTCAATACGCAATAAACAACGATCAATACGAACAAATACTTGCACAGGCTGCCGCAAGCAATCTTAAGGAACTGTTC
>CAMPKG010000053.1 GCA_946887085.1 uncultured Sphingobacteriales bacterium | reverse complement strand
CAGCGCTACGCCGCCTATCATCCACATATAATTGCTTTTATCGAACAGGAAGGTCTGGTTGCCCCTTGGTCCGGTTGTTTTGGTCGTTGTAGTGGTTTTGGTTGTTGCCATAAAACAATATTACACAAAGAAAATTAATAAAGGTCGTCAACGTGCATTTTCAGGTATTTCAGCACCGAGCGGTGTGTACTTACCACGGATATTGCTATTCCCATCAATATCATTCCTGCCATCAGCACAGCCAGCATAGCCGGGTCGTTCAGCGCTTTCAGCGATGGCAGCTGGTTTTGAGCAAAAGATATGACCAGCCAAAGGCCGGCAACAGAAATAACACCGCTGATCAGGCCATTCAGTATAGCACGCCTGTCGAATGGGCGGGTGATGAACCAACGGGTTGCACCCACCATCTGCATGGTTTTGATCAGGAAACGGTTGCTAAACATGGCCAGGCGCACCGTGTTGTCTATTAATATCACTACTACAATGAACAACAATAGCGAGATGGAACCCAGGATGATACCCAGCTTCTGGAAATTGCTGTTCATTTTTTCTACCACGGTAGTAGGATAGCTCACATCGCGAACAATATTGCTCTGCATCATGAATTTACCGACCTTCTCCAGGCTATCTTTATTTACATATTGGGCGTGCAGGTTTACCGCGATGGATGAGTATAGTGGGTTAAAGTCGAGCAGCTCGGTATAGTCTTCACCTCCGTCCTGCATAAAGCGTTTGGCAGCGTCTTCTTTAGTAATGATCTCCGATTTCTTCACCCAAGATTGTTTGTCGATGATATTCTTCAGTGCTGCGATATTTTCCGGGCGTGTATTGTCGTGCATGATCACCTCCACCTGGATATCTTCCCTGAACGATCGGCTCAGCGAGCGGCCGTTGAGTACCAGCCAGCCCAGCGTGCCCAGCAGGAATAACACCAGCGATATGCCAACTATAGCATACACGTAGGAAGGTTTTGCTTTTTTACTAATTGCCATTCTGCCAAAAATATAAAAAACCGTCAGAAATGAGGGGTTGTGAAAAATATTGCGTATTGAATTTAACAATTTAAATAATGAATACACGTTATAGTTCTTTCACGTGCCGCAGGTTATGGAGCGCAGGTGTATTTGATTATTTTTAGGCAATCTTTTCATTTATATGCAAGACCTCAGGCATTTTTTTGCCCCCCAACATTTTATTGAAACGAAACAGCCGCACAGCTACCTGCCTTTGCAGTGGGGTGCCAATATCCAGTGCTTCACCGGTGAAGAGTTCAACTGGGAAGATGCGGATATCGTCATCCTGGGCTGCGGTGAATGGCGTGGTGAGGACCCGTATGCGGATTACAGTAATAGTGCTGACACAGTTCGCGAAGAATTATACAGCCTCTACAACTGGCACCCGGGTATAAAGATCGCCGATGCGGGAGACATCCGCCAAGGTGTATCTGTGGACGACACACGTGCAGCTCTGCGCGAAGTTCTGCACGAGCTGCATCTTTCCGGTAAAACGGTTGTGGTCATTGGAGGTTCGCACGATCTTACCATGCAGCAGTACGAAGCATTCAAAAGATCTGCGCAGATGATCAATGCATCGGTGGCAGATATGCATGTGGACCTGGAAGAAGGTGAAGGGATCACCTCGCGCACCTTCCTGATGGATATGCTGACGACACAGCCGAACTACATCAGGCATTACAGCCATATCGGTTTTCAGAGCTATTACGCGCACCCGCGGATGATGGAAACGCTTGATAAGCTGCGTTTTGATTTTTTCAGGCTGGGCCGTGTCCGCGAGCATATGGAAGACATGGAGCCCGTATTGCGCACCAGCGACCTGTTCAGTTTCGATATTTCGGCTGTTCGTTACAGCGATGCTCCTGTGAATATTAATGGCTCGCCTAATGGTTTTACAGGCGACGAAGCCTGCCTGCTGACACGTTATGCGGGTATGAGTAGTCGATTGACTTCGCTAGGCATTTACGGCTACAATGACGCCAACGACACGCATAACATGACTGCCAGGCTCATCTCGCAGATGATCTGGTATTTTATAGATGGCCACCTCATCCGCAAGACTGAGGCTGAACTGCACGAGCACGATGAGTTCGTCACTTTCCACGTCAGCTTTACAGATAATGATACTACCTTCCTCAAAAGCAAACGCACCAACAGGTGGTGGATGAAGCTGCCTAATCAGATGTACGTTCCCTGCTCTTACAAAGACTACCTTGTAGCCAGCAACGACGAGATACCCGAACGCTGGCTGCGTGAACAGGAACGCCTGTTATAAAGGGAATATTCATATTTTTGCAAAGTGGAACCATCCCGCCATCGCGGGATGATTTTTTTATAGATAACCCTGATGATCGAGCAAAAGAATATTATCCAGAATGAAGAGAGCGCTGTGCTTATCGGCCTGGTGCACAAACTGCAAACTGAAGAGCAGGTAAAGGAATACCTCGCAGAACTGGCATTTTTGGCCGAGACCGCAGGTGCGCATACCGTCAAAACGTTCATACAAAAGTTGCCTAAAGCCGACAGTCGCACATTTGTTGGTAAGGGTAAGTTGGAGGAAATACGCGACTATGTGAAAGCAAAAGGCGTAAACCTTGCCATATTTGATGACGAGCTTACCGGTTCCCAGATCAACAATATTACCGAGGCTATCGGCATCAAGACCATCGACCGAAGCGACCTTATTCTCGACATTTTCGCCCGGCGCGCGAAAACCGCACAAGCTAAAGTGCAGGTAGAGCTGGCGCAGTATCAATATATCCTTCCCCGCCTGCGCGGTATGTGGAAACACCTGGAACGTCTCGGTGGAGGTATTGGTACCCGCGGTCCTGGTGAAACGGAGATAGAGACCGACCGCCGTATCATTAAGGATAAGATCTCGCTACTACGTAAAAGACTGGCAGAGATAGATAAGCAGTCGATCACGCAGCGGAAAGAACGCGGAACCTATGTTCGCGTGGCCCTTGTTGGTTATACAAACGTAGGTAAGAGCACCATCATGAACCTGCTCACGAAGTCCGAGGTTTTTGCAGAGAATAAACTCTTCGCTACTCTGGATACCACAACACGTAAAGTGGTATATGAGCAGACACCTTTCCTCCTCAGCGATACAGTTGGATTTATCCGCAAATTGCCGCACCACCTGGTAGAAAGCTTTAAGAGCACGTTAGATGAGGTGCGCGAAGCGGATTGCCTGCTGCATGTGGTGGATATATCGCACCCCGCCTATGAAGACCAGATGGGCGTGGTAAACAAAACCCTGCAGGAGATCAAAGCCTTCGACAAACCCATACTCACCATCTTCAACAAAATGGACCTTTATGAAGAAAAGGTTTTCGATCCGTGGCTGGACGATGAAGTGAAGCAAGACCTGCTGCGGCAGTTGAGAACGCGTTGGGAAAATGAGACCCATGGCTCCTGCGTATTCATTTCCGCCACCGAGCGAAGGAACATCGACCAGCTCCGGCAAACTATACTTGACAAAGTAAAGGAGCTCTACGAAGAGCGCTATCCTTACCTTACCCAGTTCTATTAGACTTCCATTATCCGGGACTTATGTATGTGAAATGTTTTTTTGAAAAAGGGCTCACATATTCAATATCGCTATTCCTTCTGGGGTAAAATATGTTTACCTTTCTAGAAATAATTTTTTATCGCTCTAAAATTGCCCTATGAAGCAGCAGACCAGAGAGTTATTAGTGACCACTAAGGTGGCACAGAACTGGCAGGATGATTTTGACCAGAAAGTAGAGGAGCTAATGAAAATAGTTAGCAAAGTGGACAACGAGACGAAGACGCAGCAGGCAACGGAGATGCTCGATGTGTATCACACATCAACGCAAAAATCGAAACCCCGCAGGAAAAAGAAAATGTTGCAGAACGACCGGCCTTTCGAATTCATTGTTTATTGTAACTAACTAATCCAGGCTCCTATTCAGAAAATCTACTAAAGGTTTCATTACGGCGAATAACTTCAGAACTTTCGTTTCGAAAGCCTTCGATGTTATGTCTTTATCGTCTATGGGCGTTGACACGATAAAACTTTTCATTTTCAGGTAGTCTATGGCAGGGTTGTCGGCAGTATAGCCCTGTGGCAAGGTCTTCAATTGTTCCCCTTCCAGCTTTTTGAACTGCTTTTTGAATGTTGACAGGTTGAGTATCCCTTTGAATTCGCTGAAGTTATAGTCGATCTCCTGGCGTGTGGATTTTAAAAGTGGCCCCTCTGGCATCCACAAACCTCCGGCAACGAAGCTTTTACCCGGTTGGATATGCAGATAATAGCCTGCGTCGGGCGCTTTACGGCCGGCGCGGCTGAAATAGGCTCCGAAATGGTCTTTATAAGGTGTTTTATCTTTCGAAAAGCGCACATCCCGGAATATCCTGAAAATGGAGTTTTTAGATTTATGTTCCGACATTCCCGGTTCTGTTTTTGATAGCTCGCCATGGATATCCTCCACTAGCTGTTCGAAGTCTTTTTTGGCGGCTTCATATTCTTTGCGGTGCTCGTCGAACCAGTTCTTATTGTTGTTTTTGCCCAGTTTGGTCAGAAAGCTGATGGTCGCGGGTTGCAGCATGGCCTTGTCTGTTAAGATTTTCAGAAAAACGCAGTACGATCGCGAATATAAGCCATCCCGCATTTAGCTTTGAAAGTTTAATATCCACGCGCTTGTTCAGATGGCTTTAAAAACGTTGATTTGCAGCGAGACGAGAAAGGAATAACCAGTAACATAGAATGAAGCGTTTAGCTATTTTAGGATCTACCGGGTCCATAGGCACACAGGCATTGGAAGTGGTGGCATCCCACCCGGAAATGTTTGAGGTGGAGGTATTGAGTGCGCACAGCAACGCTTCACTGCTTGTACACCAGGCACAAAAATTCAAACCCAATGCTGTTGTAGTAACCGACGAAAGCAAATACCAGGTGGTAAAAGAGGCACTATCCTCACTGCCCGTAAAAGTGTTTTCGGGTACGGAGGCGCTCAATGACGTGGTACAGTGGGACAATATTGACACAGTCCTCGCAGCTATTGTTGGTTTTGCCGGTCTGTCGTCTACCATGGCTGCTATCAAAGCCGGTAAACGTGTAGCGCTGGCCAATAAAGAAACATTGGTAGTAGCTGGTGAGCTGGTCATGCAACTGGCCATGGAGAAAAAAGTAGAGATCATTCCTGTTGATAGCGAACACTCTGCAATTTTCCAATGCCTGGTGGGCGAGAACCCGGCAAAGGTGGAGAAAGTGATATTGACCGCCTCCGGTGGGCCGTTCCTGGGCCGCAAGCCCAACTACCTGGTGAATGTGAAAGCCAGCCATGCGTTGCAACACCCAAACTGGACGATGGGCGCCAAGATCACCATCGATAGCGCCACATTGATGAATAAGGGGCTGGAAATGATAGAAGCCAAGTGGCTTTTCGGCCTTAAGAATGACCAGGTAGAGGTGGTAATACACCCGCAGTCCATTATTCACTCGCTGGTGCAGTTTACGGACAGCTCAGTAAAAGCCCAGATGGGGCTGCCAGATATGAAGCTGCCCATTCAATATGCCATAGCATATCCCCACAGGATAGATAATGACTTCAAGCGCGTGAATTTCAGGGATTTTTCGAAGCTCACCTTTGAGCAGCCTGATTATAAAACTTTCCGTAATCTTGCACTCGCGGGCGAAGCCATGCACCGGGGCGGCAACCTGCCCTGTATCATGAACGCCGCTAACGAGATAGTGGTCCAATCGTTCCTGCACAATAAAGTGAGCTTTATTGAGATGAGCGATATAATTGAAAAAACAATGGAAAAAGTATCGTTCATAGAACATGCAACCCTGGAAGATTATCAGCAATCAGATGCTGATGCCCGTGTGTATGCTTCGGAACTTGTAAAGCAAAGCCAGCTATCATACTAATATTTCAGATCAACCAATGTTATTAAATACCGTTTTATTGATATCAGGAGGCATGGTGCAGGCACTGCAACTGCTTGCTGCACTCTCGCTGCTGATATTGCTTCATGAATTTGGCCATTTCTTTTTCGCACGCCTGTTCAAGACCCGTGTCGAGAAGTTCTATCTCTTCTTCGATTTCCTTTTTCCATTCCCGAATGTGCTCAACTTCGCACTGTTCAAGAAGAAAAAAGGCGATACCGAATATGGCCTCGGGTGGTTCCCCCTCGGCGGCTACGTGAAAATATCAGGCATGGTGGACGAGAGCATGGACAAAGATCAAATGGACCAGCCACCGCAGCCATGGGAATACCGCAGCAAGAAAGCTTACCAGCGTTTGTTTATTATGCTGGGCGGTATCATCATGAATATCCTGGTGGCCATCGGTATCTACGCCTTCCTGTTTGGCGTCTGGGGCGAGGAATACCTGCCCACTGCCAATGCCAAATACGGCATTATGGTGGATAGTACGGCGGAAAGCATAGGCCTGCGTAGTGGTGATAAAATATTGGCGGTTGATGGCAAGCCTGTACCTCGTTTCAACAAGATCATAGCAGAGTTCATTTTTAACGAGGCAAAGTCGTTTACTGTAGAACGTGAAGGGCAACAGCTGAATGTGCCGATACCGGAGGGTACGATCCGCAAGGTGATCAAAAGCCAGCGCGCTACCTTTATCCAGCCGCGCGTGCCTGTAGTGGTTGCCGATGTGTCGGAGAAAAGTGAAGCGGAACGCATGGGCCTGAGAGCAAATGATAGTATCATTTCGGTCAATGGCCAGAATATCCGGTTCGTTGATGAATTTGAAAAGGCGAAACGTGCATCGGTTGGTAAGCCAATAGCACTGACAGTACTCCGCAGCAACGTGTTGGTGTCCTTACAGGGTACGGTGCCAGAAAGCAAGATCATAGGATTTGCATGGAAAACTCCCGATGCATTCTTTGCTACAGACAAGATCAAGTATGGCCCGGTTGAAGCAATCGGTAAAGGGTTCACCCATACATTCGACCAGGTGGGTAATTACTGGCGCCAGCTGAAGATGATCTTTACGTCAAAAGAGATCAAAGCATCTGAAAGCCTTGGTGGTATCATCAGCTTCGGTAAAATATTCTCTCCGGTATTTGATTGGCAGGACTTTCTGATGCTCACAGCATTTGTGTCTATCATTCTTGCGGTGATGAACCTGCTACCCATACCGGGCCTTGATGGAGGATATGTGTTATTCCTGTTATTTGAGCTGGTGAGTGGCCGTAAGGTGAGCGACAAAGTCATGGAAAAAGCAACCACTGTGGGCCTGGTGTTGCTGCTGGGGTTGATGCTTTATGCCAATGGACTGGATATCTTCCGCCTGTTCAATAAATAGGGTTTTAACAAAGATTTTCTCTCTTATTTCGTAAATTTGCAATAGTTCTTTGAATATTACTATTCCTGTTGTCGCTGCCCGCTGCAAACAGAGAACTGCCAAACTGTTTTGGGGCCGACTGGTTTTGACAGCATAAGGCAGGGTAAGTAAGCATGTCGTGCGTTGGATAATTAGCACGTAAATCTGAATATTCGAAACTTTAAATGGCGAATCTAACTACGCCATGGCTGCCTAATTAATTTAGCGCAACCATTTTGGCCGCCGGGATTGTTGCCCATTTCCGTCCCCGCCGCCTAAATCGACCGAACATGGGATAAGACCTGCATCGCTGCGCTGCAGGTACGAAAAATTAAGCAGATAGGAAGGTAGTAGGTTCGTCCGGCTCCGGCTGTTTTCCGAGATCAAATTCCGGAATAAACATGTAGAAAGCTTATCGGGCATGTGTTTGGACGTGGGTTCGAATCCCACCGGTTCCACCAGCTTTAAATCGCCTTCGGGCGATTTTTTGTTTTTAACTGGTGGCCAATATATTAGAGAGTTTGTTCATTTTTAACAAATTTCTACCACAATCAAAAAATATTTATACCTCCGTAGCGTTTAGTTTTGTTCACAGTTTAAAACGAAACTATATGAAAAATGCGCTACTAAGCTTTTTATTCCTGTTGCCGTTTGCATACGCGCAGGCGCAATCCATACCCAATGCCAGTTTCGAGAACTGGAGCATAACGAACTACGATATTCCGGGAGACTGGATGAGTTCCAACGATTTTACTGTCGACGAATATGGTGTTGCTACCGTTACAAAGGTGACTGGCTTTTCAAGCACCAATGCTGTGCGAATCGAAACGATGCAGGACGGCCCCGGCGGTGATACTATCCCGGCATTTATCAGCAACAGCGATGATCCTACTTCCGGCGATGGCGGTGTGCCGTTTTCTCAACAGCCGACTGCTTTTACAGGCTATTACCGGAGCAGCATCGCTACAGGAGATACAGCCCTCCTGGTGGTTATTTTTAAAAAAAGCGGGATAATGGTCGGTGGAGACATTTTCAAGATCACCGGTTCCCAATCGTCATTCACTGCATTTAGCTATCCTCTTTCTGTACCCATTGCCCCGGATTCAGTGATCATCGCTATTACGTCCAGTAACCTGCTGGATTATGTAGGCGTAACTCCCGGCAGCTGGATAGAATTGGATTCTTTGAAATTCACGGGACCGGGTGTTACCCAGTCGATACCCAATGGCACATTTGAGAACTGGATACCGGTTTCGTCGCAAAACCCGGTTGACTGGGATGTTTACGGACAAGTAGCGCGCACTATGGATAAATATGCAGGCACTTATGCCGCGCAAATGACGTCCTTCGATGATTTTGGGTCGATGGAAAGCTCTGACTTACAAACCGAAATCATCCTAAACCAGACTATAGATACGCTCACAGGCTACTACAAATTCATAACCCCGGGTATAGACACTGCTATGGTCTATATCGTACTGCTTGACGCGAACAACCAGTTCCTGACATCTATCAATCAAAACCTGGTACCGGTTGCAACTTATACCCAGTTCAAAGTGCCTTTGATTGCCGGAGCGGCAGGTGCATTCATTAGTTTTTCTTCTTCAAACTATACTTTGGACCCTGTGTTGGGCAGCACGCTGTATCTTGATTCTGTCAGCATTATACCCGGCCCCGTGGGTGTTGAGGAAATAGCTACGGCAACTCCTTCAATAACTGTTTATCCAAACCCCGTGCGTGATGACCTGCATGTTGCGATAAAAGGCCACGTCGCGGGCACGACGGTTAAAATTTACAACAGCAGGGGCAGCGTTGTTTACGATCGCGAATTTGAAAGATTGAGCGGCGATATAAATATACCTGTAGAACACCTGCCGGCCGGCATGTATTTTTACGACATCAGGTCAGGCGAAACGATCCTGAAGGATAAATTCCTCAAACAATAGTCAACAAAAAGGCGGGCAATTTTGCCCGCCTTTTTTATCAGTAAAAATTATAGTCGCGCCGCGCGAAATTCAGTCGCACTCCCCCTTGTATGTATGTAGTTGAAGTTGTTGGCAACGTTCCGGCATATTTGCGATAGGTTGCGCCAAGATCGATGAACAGGTTTTCGCGCAGTTCATATGAGGTATTGAAATTGAGTAATGCACATTTTGTTTTGATCCCGCTTATCAGTTCGTACCCATGCGCAGCATCATTCGCTAACACAGGTGTGCGTTTATCATAGTCTTTAAAAATATCATTGCCGTAATTGCTGCTGCCTGTGTCGGCGCCTTTTTCATAGTACGTTCCTTTCAGGCTGAGAAATAAATTCTTTACAGGCTGATAACGCATCATGCCAGATATTTCTGCGAAGCTGGAACCTAGGGGGTGTGCCAGCGGCTGGTTGTAGTGGGTATAGTTGCCTATGCTGTCGAAGTGCGCGTAGGTGAACGGACGGACAAGATTTATTTCACCCTGCAGGTCGAGATTACGGAGATTGAATGCATCAAAATATTTACCGCCCACCTGCACACCGAATTTATTCGCCCAGTAACCATTGCCCGCTGCCAGCTCTTTGGAAGTGAATTCGTCCAGGAACAGCTGTCCGTAAAACTGCAGATGTTTTGCAGCGATCGCTTTTGCACTCAGGCCGATCACCACGTTATCGGGACTGCCCATAGCCCTTTCCACCTGCCTGTACAGTATGATGGGCACCATATAACCGAATTCATACCGGTTGGTGCGGTTGAATATGACGCCTTCAAACAATCCGACATTCAGCCAGCGCGTTGCATTGATCGTTAGATAATGCATGGTCGCATACTTATGCGGCAGCAGGTTGTTTCTGCCGTTCAGGAGCTGCGGGGTAAGTTCCATAAACAGGTTCTGGTAGTTGAGCTTCCATATGCGTGTGTTCAATCTCAGGAAAGCATAGTTAGCGCCGAAATCGCTGAGAAAAAGACTGCGCATGCCGTCGCCATAGTTATGTTTGTCGTACCCGAAGGTGACATTGATATGATCTTTGATGACTGCAAAATCTATATACCCCTTTGCCAGCAGGTAATCGTATTTGCCGGGTTTTCTTGTAAAGAAGTCGGCGCCGGGCACTGCATCGTTGCTATCTATCCATTGGTTGACAAATGATGGTGGTGCTTCCTGGTTATCGGTAAAGAAAGTATAGAAACCCAGTTTTTTTGCTATCCATCCTCGTGCTTCCATACCCCTGTTGCTGGTGAACAGCGGGTTATTGGAGTTGTTTGATTCATAAATACCAATGGCAGTAAGTACAGGGTTTGCTGACAGGAAGAATTTATCCGACTTTACATGTACGAGGTCAGGTTGTTTTTTATATAGGTTCCAGAACCATGGCCTTTTAGAGTCGATAGCTCCGTCCTCATCACTGGCCCATTCACCGCTTATCGAAATTGCGTGTTCTATATTGTAGCGGTCGATTTCGCTTAGTGAAGTATTTGAATCCGACACCTGTTCGAGGAAACTCACAATGCCTTTTCTTGAAGCCGGTTTTACATTCAGAAACAAATCATTTGAGAGGCGTCCCGAGCGCGTCTCCAATCTGTCGAGCAAATGGTAATCTTCATGGCCGGATCGCAGATAAGTCGTTTGTCCTGCAACTTTCAATATAGCTAACGCAAGGAGTAAGAAAGTGCAAGCTGCTTTTTTGTGCATAGAATAGGTTTTCTAATAGCGTATGTGGTAACTTGCCACAAAAATATCCGATTATCGTTATTATGAACACTGTTCTGATAAAGAATGCAACAATAGTTAACGAAGGGAGTCAAAATGTGGCTGATGTACTCGTTAAAAACGGACGTATTGAAAAAATAGGTTCGGGATTGCAGGGCGAAGGCGGGGCCAGGGAAATCAATGCGGAAGGCCTGCATTTGTTGCCCGGCGCTATTGACGACCAGGTGCATTTTCGTGAGCCGGGACTGACGCACAAGGCGACCGTCGCAACTGAGGCTATGGCTGCTGTCGCAGGAGGTGTTACTTCCTTTATGGAGATGCCTAATACATCGCCGGCAGCATTAACGCAGGAGCTACTGGAACAGAAATACGAGATCGGCAAGAATACTTCGGTGGCCAATTACTCATTCTTTATGGGTGTGGCCAACGACAATGTGGAAGAAGTACTGCGTACCAACGACATGAAGAATGATGTTTGTGGTATCAAGATATTTATGGGGTCGAGCACCGGCAATATGCTGGTGGACAATTACATAACCCTGAATAAGATCTTTTCGGAAACAGAGCTGCTCATAGCTACTCATTGTGAGGATGAACGCGTTATCAAAGCAAACAAAGAAAAATATTCCGAGGTAAACGATGCTTCTTTTCATCCGTTGATAAGGGATGTGGAAGCTTGTTTTGAAAGTTCGTTTTCCGCTGTACAGCTGGCTAAAAAATACAATACCCGCCTGCATATTCTGCACATATCTACCGCAAAGGAGCTGCAACTTTTTACTAACCTGTTCCCGTTGTCGGAAAAACGTATTACTTCTGAGGTATGTGTGCATCACCTGCATTTTACTGCAGATGATTATGCACAGTTCGGCAACTTGATAAAATGCAACCCCGCAATAAAATCTTCGGAAAATAAAACAGCGCTGTGGGAAGGCTTGCTCGACGACAGGCTGGACATCATCGCCACCGACCATGCCCCACATACCTGGGAAGAAAAACAACAACCCTACCAGGCTGCGCCTTCAGGGGTGCCCTTGGTGCAGCATTCACTGTTGCTGATGTTACAATACGCTAAGCAAGGCAAATTGACCATAGAAAAAGTCGTGGAAAAGATGTGTCATGCTCCGGCCGTTTGTTTTCGGATATCCGGGCGCGGTTATATACGCGAAGGCTATTGGGCCGATCTTGTGCTGGCAGACCTTAACGGTGCTACAAAGGTGAACAAGGACAATCTCCTCTATAAATGTAACTGGTCGCCCTTCGAGGGACACGAATTTCCCGCTGATATCAGGTATACGCTCGTGAATGGAAACGTTGTCTACGAGAACGGTAAGATCAATGATTCAATAAAAGGTGCAAGGCTAAGATTCGACCGATAAATGCTTAATGACAAAACTACCCTTAAAGATCTTTCGGTTTTCACGTCCGATGCCGGGGGTGGTGTCTTTGGCTTGCTGAAACATTGTACAACGCAGGTAGG
Organism: uncultured Sphingobacteriales bacterium; assembly: GCA_946887085.1. The sequence continues at coordinate 1,263 of CAMPKG010000053.1, read as the reverse complement.
CCAGGAAGCCTTGTGTAAACACATTCTCAATCCGCCGGATAACCTGCCGCTATTACAGGCCCTGCAAAATACTGTCAGGTTCTGGACAAGGCATACAGGTGAATGGCCGGACATTATTTCGAACGGAACTGTTGTGATGCTGGAGAATTTTTTTGAGGCTTCAGACCATGAGCCGCCGCAGTCGGGCCTGAGTGCGGTGCTAGGAAATTTCCTGCACAAACTGCTCAACCGCCAGCAATACGAATATGCACAATTCTCAGTATCGCATATTTCCGATTTTTTGAAAGGCTGTATGCAGCTGACAGAGCTGCTTAAACACCCCGATCTCCCATCGTTATTGCGAGCTGAGCTGGAGTCTGTCCAAAAAGAATTGCAGCACCGGTTAACCGGGGATGTGGTCAATGCGGGTAAAAACGCATCTTTTAAAACGCTCAATAATTTGCGATACAAGGTTCGCCGCGAAATGAAGAATTCGGTGTACCGGCTCATCAATCACTACGCAAGAATGGATGCATGGAGGTCTTTGGCTATAGCTACAACAACTAATGGTTGGGCATTCCCTGAACTGGTTACAGCACTGCCGGTGCATTTTGAGGCTAAAGAGCTATATCATCCCTTACTGCAAGTGCCCGTTTCCTACGATATCGTGTTTACTGAACAACATAATTTCCTGCTGCTAACCGGTGCAAATATGTCGGGCAAAACGACCTTTATGCGTGCGATGGGTGTAGCAGCCTTGCTTGCCCACCTGGGGGCCGGTGTGCCAGCTACAACTATGCGCCTGGGTTTTCTGCGCGGTATTATTACCAACATGCATGTCGAGGATAACCTAATCATGGGCGAGAGCTATTTCCTTGCCGAAGTGCACAGGATGAAAGACACTGCCGAAAAACTGCTGCAGCCCGCACCGCACCTTGTGCTGATGGATGAACTTTTCAAAGGCACGAATGTGCACGATGCTTACGAATGTACCCGCGCCGTGGTAGAGGGGCTTATGAACCGGCCGCACCACCTTATGGTGCTTTCCACGCACTTGTACGAGGTGGCACAGCATTTTAAGGAACAAAAAGGCGTGCAGTTCGCTTATTTTGTTACCGATCTTGCCAACGATGGCAGCTACCGGTTCAGGTATGAATTGAAGCAGGGTATATCGAACGACAGGATCGGGTATCGCATATTGCAGAAGGAAGGTGTACTCGAACGTCTCTCCCACACCTGGTCGGTGCCGCCGGTCCCCGTTTTGGTGAAGACCATCACAGCGGT
>CAMPKG010000052.1 GCA_946887085.1 uncultured Sphingobacteriales bacterium | reverse complement strand
ATTATCAACTATTACTAGTCTGCAATAACTATTGTATTTCCGGTTGCGGCGCCTGAAGCATCAGCAAAACGAACAAAATAGTAGCCTGCTACAACCGAAGCCGGAATTGTGATGGAAGCTTTACCGCCTGACAGTTTCACATTGCCTTGAACAACGGTTTTGCCGGTAAGATCGATAATAGAATAATCCAGGCTTTCGTTCTGATTCTCATCAACGCTGATGTTCATCATCTTACCTGTTACAGGGTTAGGATAGATCTTCACCTTATCGTTGAACTCTACATCTTTGATAAAATCAGGGAAAGCTACGCGCTGACGGTGAACGTTTGCATCTTCGACACCGGAGAAACTACCGTCTGTATAAGTAACACTAACCAGAGGAGTATTCTCGTGGTAGCGATAGAAATTACGTTGATATACCTGCGATTGCTGTCCTTGCTGCAATCCAAAAAACAGGTCATCGAGCACGTTCTGCGGTATGGGAAGCCCGTTCATATAAAAGCTATCAGTAACGGTGATCGTTGTCTGAGTTTGCAGTACAGGCATTTTTGCAGATTTTTTCCCATCGAGCCTTTGCACTTGTATATCGCCCCATCCTACAATGGTTGAATTAGCCACATAATTTCCGCGGCGCTGCACGGGCACTTTGTTAAAATTATACGGCCCGCTGTGGTAGGTTAATTCAAGGTTGAAATACCCGTTGTAGTTTGAAGCCCATTGCGTGTTGTGAGTGGCGGGGAAGGGCATTACAGTGCTAACGCTACTGTATGTAACATCTTGTCCCAACACCACCAGGCTATCAATGGTATTGCCGGTAAAAAATTCAAGGGAATAGGCCTGCCTTGGTACCCGCTCGCCAAATACTTTTATACCTGTGCTGGTGTTGGCGAACATCAATTTTGTGTCGTACTTCATATCGAGGCCTAACTCGCTACGTGCATCATTGTAATGCGTAGCGTTGGGAAAGCCCGTCACAGTTCCGTACGTACTCCGGTAAATATCCGGGTTGTAGGTTACTGCACTAAAATCCCAAACGGTATTTGTAGCTACGTTAGTACTTGGCATATTAGCCAGGTTAATACTATAAATACTGTCAACACCTGAGGGATTTGCAGCCGCATTTGCAAGGGTCAACGTGATGACCGACTGGGCGTTCACTTGTGTGGCGATAAGGGCTGCAGGAATAAAAAGTAAGAGTCTATTCATTTTTTTGGTTTTAGATAGGTGAAAAACTGTTTCAAAATTAACGCAATAAATATTTGGTTATTGTCATTTTACATCAAAAAAGATGCCGCCTTTCGGCGGCATTTGTCATTTTTTATTTACTAAGGTGCATGCTTCGTTCTTTATACAGCTGCCTGAACCAGGGATCGCGGAGGTCTTTGATGAACCGTATGGCCTCGCCGGTGCTTTTCATTTCGGGGCCCAGCTCCTTGTTCACGTTCGGGAATTTGTTGAAACTGAATACCGGTTCCTTCACCGCAAAACCCTTCAGGTTATGTTCCATCTTAAAATCTTTCAGCTTCGCTTCTCCCATCATTACTTTGGTGGCAATATTCAGATAAGGTATTCCGTAAGCTTTTGCGATGAAAGGTGTAGTACGGCTCGCACGTGGGTTGGCCTCGATCACGTATACCTTCCCGTCTTTAATGGCAAACTGGATATTGATAAGGCCTTTTATATTCAACCGGAGGGCGATCTTTTTAGCGTAATCCACCATTTCATCTACCTCGAATTGGCCCAGGTTGAATGAAGGCAACACAGCGTGGCTGTCGCCGCTATGGATGCCTGCGGGCTCAATATGCTCCATGATGCCCATGATATGCACTTCATCTCCATCGCAAATGGCATCTACCTCTGCTTCCTGGCAGCGGTCAAGGAAGTGGTCGATCAGGATCTTATTACCCGGCAGGTGTTTCAATAAACTTACCACGCCTTTTTCCAGTTCTTCATCGTTGATGACGATACGCATCCTTTGGCCGCCGAGCACGTATGAAGGGCGCACCAGCACAGGGTAACCAACCTGGTTGGCTACTTCTATCGCGTCGTCGGTTGAATAGGCAGTGCCGTAGTTAGGATATGGGATGCCCAGCTCTTTCAGCAGGTCGCTGAAGCGGCCACGGTCCTCGGCTATATCCATATCGTCGAAAGAAGTGCCTATGATGCGAATGCCTTTTTCGTGTAGGCGTTTAGCGAGTTTCAAAGCAGTCTGGCCGCCCAGCTGAACGATGATACCATAGGGCTTTTCATGCTCGATGATCTCCCAGAGGTGCTCCCAGTACACGGGCTCGAAGTAAAGCTTATCGGCGATATCAAAATCGGTAGAAACAGTTTCAGGGTTGCAGTTCACCATGATCGACTCATAGCCACAATCCCGTATCGCCATCAGGCCATGCGTGCAGCAATAATCGAATTCGATGCCCTGGCCAATACGGTTAGGGCCGGAACCAAGTACGATGATCTTTTTCTTATCGGTCAGCTTGCTTTCGTTGAAGTTCAGGTCAGCCTTTGTCGACTCGGCAAACGATGTTGGTTCGAATGTGCTGTAATAATATGGCGTCTTGGCTTCAAACTCTGCGCTGCAGGTATCCACCATTTTGAAGACGCGGCGTATGTCGTGCGCTTTGCGGAACTCATAGACCTCCTCTCCGGTACAGTCTTTTACCAGCTCCGCGATCTGGTCATCACTAAAGCCCATCTGCTTGGCTTCGCACAGCAGTTCCACCGGTAATTTTTCCAAATGTTTGTACTCAGCAATGCGGTGCTCCAGGTTAACGATGTCCTGTATCTGGTAGAGGAACCAGCGATCTATCTGCGTGACCTCACGAATGGTCTTAATAGATATGCCCGCTGCCAGCGCTTCCTTGATGCGGAAGACGCGGTCCCATTGCGGGCGCTTCAGCGATTCCAGCAATTCTTCGGGGCGCAGGCGGGTAGTGCTCAGGAAAGATAAACCCGTCGCATTATTCTCCAGGCTTTGACAGGCTTTCTGCAGTGCTTCGGGGAACGTCCGGCCAATAGCCATCACTTCACCCACAGATTTCATCTGCAGGCCAAGTGTATCGTCAGCGCCTTTGAACTTGTCAAAGTTCCATCGCGGCATTTTAACTATCACATAGTCCAGCGCCGGCTCGAAGTAGGCAGATGTCGTTTGCGTGATCTGGTTCTTCAGCTCATCGAGATTATAACCAATGGCCAGCTTCGCAGCTATTTTGGCGATGGGGTAACCCGTAGCTTTTGATGCCAGTGCAGATGAACGGCTCACACGTGGGTTGATCTCGATGGCGATGATCTCCTCCGTTTCAGGGTTAAGGGCAAACTGCACGTTACAGCCTCCGGCAAAGTTTCCCAGGTCGCGCATCATCATGATGGCGGTATTACGCATCAGCTGGAACGCTGTATCACTCAGCGTCATAGCAGGAGCTACAGTAATGCTGTCGCCGGTATGTATCCCCATGGGGTCGAAGTTCTCGACCGTACATATAATTACCACATTGTCGGCTGCGTCACGCAGCAATTCCAGCTCAAACTCTTTCCAGCCAAGTACGGCCCGTTCTACCAGTACCTCGTGCATGGTCGAAGCTGTCAGCCCGCGCTCCAGTGCCGCATCCAACTCTTCTTTATGCATTACAAAACCGCCACCCGTACCTCCCAGGGTAAAGGAAGGACGTATAACGATCGGCAAGCCTATTTCCTGTGCAAATTCCTTTCCTTCCAGCAGCGAGTTGGCTGTTTTTGCTGTTGCTACCGGCACACCCAACTTTATCATCCACTGACGGAAAAGTTCCCTGTCCTCGGCTTTATCGATCGCTTTGATGTCCACGCCTATCAGGCGCACATTATATTGCTTCCAGATGCCGAGCTCATCCACCTCTTTGGCAAGGTTGAGGGCCGTCTGGCCGCCCATAGTGGGCAGCACTGCATCTATATCATTTTCCTGCAATATCTGTTCAATGCTCTCTACGGTCAGCGGCAGCAGGTAAACTTTGTCTGCTACTATCGGGTCGGTCATGATAGTGGCGGGGTTCGAATTGATCAGGGTAACCCTGATCCCCTCTTCCCTGAGGCTGCGGGCAGCCTGTGAGCCTGAATAGTCAAATTCACAAGCCTGGCCGATGATAATGGGCCCTGACCCGATGATGAGTACTGATTTGATTGAATTGTCGCGCGGCATGTTAGAAATTCAAAAGTCAAAATTCAAAAGTCAAAAGACTTTAGCGGCGCGATGAGCAGATATAAAAATCGGGCTCAACGCCCGAGGCGCAAAACTAGGGAAAAAAGGTGAAATTTCGGAAGGGTAAAAAAGGATCTGATACCGTGATATAAAACAAAGCCCCGGACTTCCGGGGCTTTGTTTTAGTTGCTGATCTTCGCAGCTTTCACCAACTCGTCCGCCGGATTGTAATTGTACAAGACCGTACCTCCCTGCACCATGCATATAAGTACGTCGTTGGTGGGTATCACATCGTAAAAGGTATCACCCTGTATCTTTTTCACCAGCTGGGGATTTGTTGGTATCGAGATATCGTAGACATTAAGGCCGTTGCTGCCGTTACATACGTACAGCCTGTTGTCCTTAATACCAAGGCCGTAAGGGCCTTCCAGGTTGATGGTTTTCTTCAACGATGGGTTGGAGATATAGGTGATATCGTACACCATCAAAGCGCTGATGGTACCGCCGCAGCTGGTTCCGCTACGCACAGTAACATAAGCATATTTGTCCTTAGCAACCACCGGATCGCAGGCGCGTACATGCGAAGCCTGACCTTCCCGGACAGGGTGGGATGCATCGGATATGGAGTATATATACATAGCCTCCTGCGATCCGATGAATAATTTATCCTGGTAGGCATAGATGGTTTCTATGTCCGTGCTTATCTGCTGGTTGTTCGTTAGTACAGGCGTTGCGCTGTTGGCCAGTGAATAGGTGTAGAGCTTTTTATTATCCACCACATAAAGGTGGTCGTTAGCGATGGTAAACCTGGCGAGCGAGCCGCCTTGTCCGGTATTACCATCCGAAGTGCCCATTGGTGCAACAGTGTTGTCGGTTTTATCGCAGGCTGCGACGAAAAGGAACACAGATAATATATATATTATGCGTTTCATAATTTGCTGATTTTTAAGGGTTAATTAGTTTTACACCTTGGGCTTTGCAATTTTTTCTGTTCCCAGCCTACTACCGTGCCTTTCGAAGCATCGATACACTCAAAGTATCCTTCGCCCGGTGGCTTGTATTGGTTTACCAGGTGGAAAACGTTCTTGAGCCTGCCTACCTCTTTAACCGATGCGTAGTCGGTAATATCGACAACAACCAGGTCGTTCAGGTTATTGGCATAGAGCGTCTGTCCTTTAATAGCCATCTCCTGGGCGCCATTGATATTGATGAATTTCACCTTATGAGGGTTGGCAGGGTCGGCAATGTTGATGACGTGGATGCCTTTGCCGGTCTCTACCTGATAGAGCAGGGTGCCCTTCGTGTAGATCTTTCCGCCTTTTTCTATGGTTTTAGGGTCAGCTGAGCTGATGGTGAGGGCTTCAGTGTTCGTGCTGTAAACCGGGGCCCAGCCGTCGGCCTCTTTGGGTACAGGGCCCGCGCCATTCTGGTCGCAAGCTGTAAACAGGAGCAGAAGGGGTAACACTGCCCATCTAAGTAAATAGATCTGTTTCATACTATTTTGGTTTTTAGAATTGGATATATAGTGCAATGGATGATGAAACAAATACTGTGCTACATTTTCGAAAGGCTTATATTTTTCCCGTTTTTGAAAACGGTGGTGGTTTGCCAAAAGCCGGGCAGACCATTTTGGTGAAAGGATTTTGAACCTCCAATTCGTTTATCTTTACAAGGGATAGAAAAATTTCCGGAAGGTTCATTATCCGGTAATATTTTTCGCATTTTTGCCAATATTTTTCCAAAACAACAGCAGCAGGAGCACTAAACTATGGGTTTGTTCAATTTTTTAACGCAGGAGATAGCGATAGACTTAGGTACAGCCAACACTTTGATCATACACAACGACCAGGTAGTTGTAGATGAGCCTTCGATAGTAGCTATCGACCGTACGACGAATAAAATAGTAGCCGTAGGAAAAAAGGCGATGATGATGCACGAAAAAACCCATGAGAATCTTAAAACAATTCGCCCGCTTAAAGATGGTGTGATCGCCGATTTTAATGCTGCTGAAGGTATGCTGCGCGAAATGATCAAACTGGTGTATCCGAAGAAGCCGTTATTTCCACCTAGTTGGAGAATGGTTATCTGCATACCATCAAGCATCACCGAAGTCGAGAAACGTGCCGTTCGCGACTCTGCTGAACAGGCCGGCGCGAAGGAAGTATATATGATACACGAGCCAATGGCTGCTGCTCTTGGTATCGGTATCGATGTTGAAGAACCAACCGGTAATATGATCATCGATATCGGTGGTGGTACGACTGGCATTTCTGTTATTGCTCTTGCCGGTATCGTGTGCGATCAGTCTATACGTATAGCAGGCGACGAATTCACCGCAGATATCATGGAAGCCATGCGTCGCTATCATAGTCTGATGATCGGTGAGCGTACTGCTGAGCAGATAAAAATACACGTGGGTTCTGCATTGAAAGATCTTGACAGCCCGCCGGATGATATTGCCGTTAACGGACGCGACCTGGTAACAGGTATTCCTAAGCAGATCATGGTTTCTTACCAGGAAGTTGCTGAAGCGCTGGATAAATCGATCTTCAAAATTGAGGAAGCTATCCTTAAAGCACTGGAAAGCACTCCACCAGAGCTTGCTGCTGATATCTACCGCCGCGGGCTATACCTGACAGGTGGTGGCGCATTGCTGCGTGGCCTCGACAAACGTATCTCGCACAAGATCAAGCTTCCTGTACATGTAGCAGACGATCCGCTGCGTGCGGTAGTACGTGGAACGGGCATGGCCTTGAAGAATATCGCGAAGATGCCTTTCCTGATGAAGTAGTAGCGTGTAAAAAAGAAAGTACCCGGTATAAAGAGTGCGGAATTTCATCCTGTTCATACGAAGGTTTTTCAACCTGATATTTTTCCTTATACTGGAAACGGTATGTATTATTCTTATCGCGCGTACCAATACGCTACAGGGCAACGACGTGATGAGCTCGGCTAATTCTGCAATAGGCTTGATGTACAAAAAGCAGAACGATGTGGTTTATTATTTCGGCCTCCGTATGATGAACGACAGCCTGCTTACAGAGAATGCAAAGCTTCGCCAGCAACTCGCGCAATACGCGATCTACGACACGCTGAAAGACACAATGGTGCGTCGACCAATCCCAACAGACTCGGCGCATATAGTGCAGTATGCTAACTATGTATACCGCACTGCCAGGGTCATCAACAACTCTGTAAGCTCAGAGAATAATTATATCACCATCAACCGCGGTACTTCACATGGTGTGAAGAAGAATCAGTCGATTATCTCAAGCACCGGCGTTGTTGGCCGCGTAGTGCATGTTTCTGATAATTATGCGAGCGCTCTTTCAGTACTCAGCGTAAAACAACAGGTGAGTGCCAAACTAAAAGATGGAACTGTGGGTTACGTGAGCTGGAATGGTGAGCGCCCGGATGTGATGATCATGCGCGATGTGCCGCAGCAGATAAAAGTGAAAAGAGGCGACTCGGTATTTACTACCAGTTATTCGTTCTTTCCACCAAACATCCTGATCGGCGTGGTGTACAAAACGGTAGCGATCAAGAAAAACAACCTGCAATTGCTTTACCTGCGGACGGCTACTAACTTCCGAAACCTGCAATATGTATATGTTGTTGAGAATACAATGATGGACGAGCGCGTGAAATTAGAGGACTCAGTAAAACGGATCAGGTAATGAGCGTATATCTTAAAAACTTTTTGCGCTTTTGCTTTATCGTGCTGATGCAGGTGCTGATCCTGAACAAGATCACGCTACGCTGGTGGTCACAACCGGCTGGCTTCCCTGTGTTCATTCCTTATGTTTATCCACTGTTCATTTTGCTGCTGCCCTTCGAAACGCCGGTATGGCTGCTTATGATGCTGGGCCTAGCAACGGGTTTGACCATCGACTCTTATATGAATACAGCGGGTATGCACGCCTGCGCTACTGTGTTCATTGCATACCTGCGTACCAATGTACTCAATGCGCTGCTCCCGAAAAACCTGTCCGACTACGCAACACAATCGCCGTCAGTAAAAAATATGGGCTGGGTTCCCTTCCTGGTGTACAGCTCATTCCTGATAGTATTGCACCATGCGGTGTATTTCAGCGTAGAACTCTGGAGCATCAGCAATATCGGTTACCTGTTGTTAAAGATAGTGGCATCAAGTGTTACTTCGGTACTGTTCATTGTGGCATACCTGCTGCTGTTTACAAAGCAGACTTCGATGAAGAACTAGCGGACTTCCACGCATTTCATCATACTTTCCCAAAGCACATCAGCAGACCTGTCCCAGCTGAATTTTTTTACCTGTGCCGGCGCAGCGGCAATGAGTTTTGAGCGTAATGCCTCGTCTTTATAAAGCAATTGCATTTTATCGGCTATATCCTGGTAGTCGGTAGGGTCAACAAGTAAGGCTGCATCTCCTGCAACTTCCGGCATAGACGATGTGTTGCTAACTATGCCCGGCACATTACATTGCAGCGCTTCAAGAATAGGAATGCCAAACCCCTCAAACAGAGATGCGTATACCAGTGCATAAGCCCCGCCCATCACTTTCGAGAGTTCTTCCACGCCCATATATCCCACCCATTTTACATCTTCCTTGAAGGGCATCTCCTCGCGCATTTCCATTACTTCTTCATACTTCCATGCGAGGCGGCCAACGATCACCAGTTTCATGTTGCTGCGCTGCCTTTTCTTGAAGGCTACAAAAGCCTTTAGCAGGTTTACAATGTTCTTGCGTGGGTGGAGAGCGCCTGCAAAAACAAAATACTCACAGCCATCTGCGTATTTGGTTTTCACTGCTTCCTTTTCATCGAAGCTCAGCGGGCGGTATTCATGATGCGCGCCGTTGTACACAACATCTATCTTCTTCTCGCTTACATCGTATCGCTGGCTGATGTCTGTTTTAGAGTATGATGAAACCGTAACTATACGTTTTGCTTTCTGCGCAAATCTTGGCGAATAATACCTCCAGTAAAGCCGGTCGCGCAGTTTGAAATGCTCAGGATAATGTTCAAATGCCAGATCGTGGACAACCAGGCAAGTGGGCACTTTGGTATTCAGCGATGAAAACCCATCAGGTGACAGAAACAGGTCAACCTTATATTTTTTCATAAGGAAGGGCAACGACCACTCGAACCACATGTAGAATAGCAGCGGGTGCCGCGCCTGCGGTGGGGCTACCACAGCTTTCACATTCGGCGCAAATATGAAGGATTGATCGTAGGGCCTGTCGAAAAAGAAAATGAATTCGTGCTCGGGGTGTTTCTTTACAATACGCTCAAGCGTCTGGTGCGTGAACCAACCTATTCCCTCTAATTTTCCCTTAAGTAATAAACGCGTATTAACAGCTATCCGCATATCGAACCCGGCAAAAATATAATTTTAGCCCAAACATAGGCCAATTATGTGTCCTAAGCATACCCTTAAACAGTTAAGAAGGAGTCGGCTCCAGCTCTTTTGCCTCCTTTTTGATGATGAAAACTGCCGTTTTATAGGGTTTGATCCCACCCCCTTCCACGAGGGCGTATACTTTAGTAAATTCAGCGCCAAAGTACAGGATCACCGCTGTATAATATACCCAGGTGAGGATGATAATGATGGAGGCCGCTGTGCCATAGGTAGTGCTGATGTCTGAATTGCCAAGATAGAAGCCAATAAGAAACTTACCGATAATGAATAATACCCCGGTAAAACAAGCACCCACAAAGGCATCTTTCCATCGTATGCGTGCATCGGGCAGCACCCTGTAGATCACCGCAAAAAGAAAGGAAATGACCACATACAGGATGATCACATTCAGCGCCTGGAAGAATATCACTGCTGTGTCCTCAAATATCTGCTGAAGGCGGCCGGTGAGAACGTCCGTAAGCGTGTTTATGAGCAGGGAAACAATGAGCAGGAACCCTATGCCCACAACCAGCGAAAATGATAGCAGCCTGTCCGTTAGAAATTTCACCCAGCTCTTTTTGGGTTTCGCCCGTATTGACCAGATATAGTTGATCGAATCCTGTATATCTGCAAAAACACTCGTTGCCCCAAATAACAACACGACAATTCCGATAATACTAAATTTAGCGGCAGTGTCCTTATGCTGGATGTTGTTAATTATGTCGCGTATTTGGGTAGCTCCTTCTGTCCCTATCAATGTTTGCAGTTGCAGGAATATTGTTCCGGTCACTGTTTCCCGCTCAAAGAACAACCCTGTAAGTGATACGATAACCAGCAACAGAGGGCCTATTGAAAACACGGTGTAATATGCAAGTGACGCGCTTAGTTTTATCACATTGTCTTCTATAGACTCGGTGACAGATTCTTTCAGCAAACGAAAATATGTTCTGAACCGGAACGCCATTGATCGGTAGTTTCTCAAACCATATGAAAGCTTATGCCAGCATGCTGCTATGCTTTATTATTCAATAGAATAGCAGATATTATACCCTTCCATTTCCGCTGCTGTGTAAATTATTCCTCATTATTCACCGGTCGAATTTGAATAACTATGAAGGCGTAATGGTCTGGTTTTTTTGCCATAGCAGCAGGACAAATTATTTAACCCAAAAATCAAACAACATGGCACGTAAGTATTCGCCTAAAGCGAGCGAGAAAGTGGAAGACGCAATGCACGAAATGAAACGCGGCGAGCTGAAAAGCGGCCGCTCCGGTAAAAAAGTAACCAGCCGTAAGCAGGCAATTGCCATCGGCCTTTCCGAAGCGCGCGAACGGGGCGCAAAAGTTCCGAAGAAGGCAGGCAGCAAAAAATCCGCCTCTAAAAAAAGCAGCAGTAAGAAAACGGCAAGCAAGAAAAGCACCGCAACTAAAAAAACAGCTTCCAAAAAAACCGTCACAAGGAAGTCGCCGACAAAAAAATCTACGGCACGTAAAAGCTCTGGCACAAAGAAGGCCGCGAGCAAGAAAAGCAGTACTTCCAAAAAATCTACAGCACGGAAAAGTACAGCGAAAAAGAAAACGGCTTCCAGGAAATAATGAACGGCCTATAACTAGGAAGCGCCTTTTCAGGCGCTTCTCAAATACTTATATCAGGTAAACGACAAGGCCGTCGCGTAGCTTAGGTTCAAACCAGGTGCTCTTAGGTGGCATCACATTGCCGCTGTCTGCGATGGTGAATAATTGTTGTATGCTAACAGGGTAGCAGGAGAAGGCCGCTGCCATCTCTTTGCTGTCCACACGTTTCTCCAGTTCTTTCAGTCCGCGAATGCCCCCTACAAAGTCAACGCGCTTGTCAGTACGCGGATCATTGACATTCAGCAGTTGCGACAACACATTGTCTTGCAGGATCGTTACGTCCAATATGCCGATAGGATCCTGTGTAAAAGTTCCCGGCTTAGCTACCAGTTTGTACCAGCTACCATCGATATACAACCCGAACTCATGCGGCTGTTTTGGCTTGTATGCTTCTTTCACCTGTTCAGACACTTCGAAGTCTTTCTTCAAAGCGTCAACGAAGGCAGCCGCGCTCATACTGTTCAGGTCTTTTACCACGCGATTATAATCCATGATCTCCAGCTGGCTGGCCGGGAAGATGCAGGTAATGAAATAGTTGAATGACTCATCGCCGGTTACCGACATGCCGCTGTCACGAAGCTCCTGGCAAACCTTTGCCGCGGATGCCGCTCTGTGGTGGCCATCGGCGATGTAGGTACATGGAACTTGCTCATCGAAAATACGTGTGATCATTGCAGACTTTGAGTAATCGTCAACAACCCAAAGCGTGTGGCGCACATTATCTTCTGCAGCAAAATCATACTCCGGCTCGTTGTTCTTTTTCCAGTCTTCAATGATTCTATTCACATCATCATTATCATTGTAGGCAAGAAATACCACTCCTGTTTGCGCACGTGTCGCTTTGATGTGGTTGATGCGATCCAGTTCTTTCTCAGGGCGGGTGAATTCGTGTTTTTTTACAATACCGTTCATGTAGTCGTCGATCGACGAGCCGCATACAAGTCCTGTTTGGGAACGGCCATTCATTACAAGCTCGTATATATAATAGCATGGGTCGCCATCCTGCATCAGTATCTTGTCGGCCACAAACTGGTCGAGATTTTCCTTTGCGCGCTCATATACCTGTGTACTGTGCACATCTACACCTTCCGGCAGATCGATCTCTGAACGGGTGACGTGATAAAAATGATATGGCTCCTTCCTGTACGCCCTCGCCTCTGCCACACTCACTACATCGTAGGGAAGTGTCGCCACTTTAGATGCCATTTCTTTTGTAGGCCTGAGCCCTTTGAACGGAATGATCTTCGCCATAAACTATTTATGCTTTGTTTTTGTTGTAAGTGGATTCAAATTCCTGCATTGCATTCACCAATCTCTCAACAGCCGGCAAAGGTATAGCATTATACAACGATGCCCTAAAGCTGCCTACATAGCGGTGCCCCTCCAATCCCACGAGCCCTCTGTCCCGGCAATATTCCAGGAAGGGCGCTTCGATAGTTTTTTCAGAAACAGTAAAGCATACATTCATTTTGCTCCTGTCCGATCTCTCAACCGGCGAATTGAACAGTGGATTGCGTTCGATCTCACCATACAGGAGCGCTGCTTTCTGTTCGTTTTCCTTCTCTATAGTTGCTATGCCGCGGTTTTTCGTCCAGCGCAAAGTGAGCAACGATGTGTACACAGCAAATACCGGAGCTGTATTCAATAACGAATTGCGTTGTACATGCGCTGCATAGTTTAGCATCGGCGGCAGGTTTCGCTTGATTTGCTTCAGCATGTGCTTGTTGACAATAACAAGCGTTACCCCGGCCGGGCCAATGTTTTTTTGCGCCACTGCGTAGAACATCGCGCAGTTGCTGTAATCGATCTGCCGGCTGAAAATATCACTGCTCATATCCGCCACCAGCGGAACACTGGCCGAAGGTATTGACGGCCATTGGGTGCCGTAGATAGTATTGTTGGTAGTAAAATGCACATATGAGAGATCGCCGGGAATATTTCTGGGCCATTCGGGTAAATGCCGGTAGTTGTCGGTTTCCGAGCTTGCAAGTACTTGTACATTGCCGTAATACTTTGCTGTCTCCATGGCATCATGCGCCCAGTACCCGCTATCAATATAACCTGCTGTACCCTCTTGTGGAAGGAAGTTCATAGGAACCATCGTGAATTGATGGCGTCCTCCGCCCTGCATCCATAGCACTTCAAAATCGTCGTTCAATCCACAAAGCTCTTTTACCAGGGCTTTGCTCTCTTCCATTATTTCGAGGAACCGTTTATCGCGGTGGTGTATCTCCAGAATAGAGAGTCCCGTATTATTATAATCGATGACAGCAGCAGATGCTTCCGCTAATACTTTCTCCGGCAATGCAGCGGGGCCCGCACCAAAATTTATTGTGCGTTCATTTCCGCTCATGCTTTTCCTCCTCTATACTGGTGATGCCGCCACTCACTGCAAACTTCATCGCTTCGGCTGCGGTCATTTTAGTAATGGCTTTGAGATTCTTTGTCTCGGTGATGATAACGTATCCTGAAACGGCGTATGCATGTGGCAGGTAAACCGCAACCTTGCCGGCCATACCCAGGAATGCAAGATCCTTCTGCGTCATGAACCCGATGCGCCATACTTCGGGGTCGTTATGAATAC
>CAMPKG010000051.1 GCA_946887085.1 uncultured Sphingobacteriales bacterium | reverse complement strand
TTGAAATCGTATTTTTTATCCAGCTCATTGAATTTTGAAGGCTGGTTGTAGATACGCCAAATACGCATCCGCATTTTCTTCGAAGTCACCCATGTTTGGTTGCAATATTTTGATGGCAAGGGGGTAATTTTTTACCTGGTTGTAGAATCTTGCGGCGTGTATAGGAGCATGAACGTTCTCCTCATTTGAAAAATCAGCGGCTGGATTTAAGAGGCGGGTCAACATACTGGCCCAGGCCGGGTCTTCAAAAGGTTCTGACCACGAAAAAAGTTCCTGTATTGACCTGTCATTATTCAACCGTTCATTCTCCTGGCTTGATTTAAGAAATATGCAGCTCACGGGGTCAACATATATGAGGTTGTATCCTTCCTTCCAGTATAGCTGTTCCTGCAAAGCTGCAAGCTGGCTGGTGCTGAGCACCACATAATTGAAATCGTATTTTTTATCCAGCTCATTGAATTTTGAAGGCTGGTTGTAGATACTGAAATAATCATCGAAAAATGAAGACGGGAAGATGTCCAGGTCGCGCAGGTCGATATAGGATCTGAAATCAGGATATAGTGCCCAAAGCATATAGGATGAAACAAAATAGTCAGAGAACGCGGTGCCTTTTATATTGTGTTGGTTAATGAAATCAGCCGCGCCTTTGGGGTTATGCAATAAGCTGGTATGTATGCCATACCTGTTGGGCGAATCAGTAGCCTTATAGTACCTGTTGCTGACGATTGCGATATAGAACACAGCAGCTACCAGGATACTTAGTTGCGCAGAGTACCTGGCCGCAGACCTGTAAAAACTTTTGCTGTTGAGTTTAAAACGGCAAACCAGGTCACCCAGCATTATCGGTACAGAAGGGAACAGCACAATTTGCGCAAAAGGAATGTTACGGTTGGCAGTGAGCGATAAGTACCCAAAAAGGATTATCCAGAGAAAATAACTGACGAAGACCGGTGTGAAAAACGAATTGTCTTTTGTGCGGAAGGCCTTGAACACCTTCGTGCCCCAATAGATCAGCACGGCGATGAGTACGGCTATATGCAATTTGGCCTGTAATGTCCAATACATGGCATCTTTATAGGAGAAAAGCTCTGTGGTGTATTTGTTGACCCACACCTGCCGGTAGATCTCGAAAGGCTGTGTCCATAGTGTAATGCCGTTGGGATTTAGCAGTATTGCAATTGCCGCGGCAGCTACCAGCACGCTGGCCCGTATCGCAACCTGCAGGTTCTGCTTGTCTCGCGTCATGATAAACGAAATAAAACTTCCTGCGGCAAAGCTGCCGAGCATGACAATACCTACAGGATAACCCTCATGCATATTGGCCCAGATACATTGCAGCACAACCGGCCATATTAATTGTTTCCACCTAAGCTGAGGGTAACACCAGAGATAAGACAGGAACAAAGCGCACATCAGGTGGCTCACCATCTCGGGCCTGCCCGACATACGGTATTCCACAATTACAAAAAACAAAAGTGCAGCGACGACCGTAAAGAAGTTTGATACGCTTACCCTGAAATACGCCCTCACCTGCTTCAATGTGTGGAACAATGTCCAAAGGATGGCGACGTTCACAACTGCCTGCAGCAGTATTACACCTTCCGGGCCAAACCCCTTTTCAAGAATGTGGATGAATATCTCGTACAACCATTTCACATTGATCCACCGCTGCCCTGCCATTGTGTAAGAAAACATATCAGTATGGGTCACCGCGCCATTCTCCACCATCCATCTGCCGGCCAGGAGCTGCCACCAGATGTCGGGTTCGCGTAATTGCTTCATGCCGAAAACAAATGCTACGAGATAACAGAGAACGACAGGGAGTTTTTTGATGAATTGCTGCATCATTGACAATTGATGCAGAACAATAAAATGCACAGCGGGGAGACATGTCATGCCTCCCCGCTGTAAATCTCTTACGCCCGCACTTACATACTGTCTTCACATCCTGCCGGCGTACATACTAATGAGCTTTCACTTTTCGCCTTTACTTCTTTCCCGCTATCAATTGTAGGTTTACCAGGTTTCCTGCAGGAGTATAATGTCAGCACCAATCCTAATATCGTTGTTACCACTGCTACAATTATCAGATTCTTCCATCTCATTGCCCGTATGAACGCCAGTACTTTCATCACTTTTCCTTTTCTTCCTTATCAAATCCTCTATTGTATAAAAAAGGTCGTGCCAGCCCTATTCAACCTAGGTTAAAAGAAAAGCCCCGCTATGAGCAGGGCTTTAACATGTTGTTAGTGTGATGTTTATTTTTTGTCTTCTTTTTTGCACTCTGTTATAAAGTAGGTATTGGCTTCTTTGCCCCAGTAAGGTTTGGTGATATCAGCATTAGACTCTTTAGCATACAAGCCGTCTGCTTTTTCGAAGTAAGGCAGAGCTGCATCTTTACCGCCGCCAAACATTTTGGGCGTGAAGAATTTGCTGGTGCCTTTCAGGTAGTAGATACGCGGATTATCAGCATTCAATTCTTTTGCTTTTTCAAGGTTCTCGTCGAAAACCTTACCGTATTTCTGCCAGCGTGCCTGGGGCTTTACCGCCATGCGTGCATTAGCAAGCATCGCTTTCAGTACATGGGTTTCGTCAGACTCTTTTCCCAGTAGCGATATTGCTTCATCCAGCTCACGGTCGGCTTCATCGACATACGCGTCGCGTTTTGCTTCATCTTTATCCATATAAGAAAGCACACATTTGGCATAAGCATTATAATAGTGTGTGCTCCATTCGGTATTCCATTTTTTAGCGATCAGGCCGATCTTGTTGCTCGCGTCAACTTTCTTCTGGTAGTCCTGTGTCGTGTCAAAGGCGATAAAGGTTTTGGCCAATGCTTCCTGGAAAGAGGCCTGTGCGGGGCAATTGAGAAAGCCCATAGCCGTCATTGCGATAAGTAGAATGTAACGTGTCATGATATTGATGTTTGATTGTTTTTAGAAAGTTTAGAGCTCGTCCCTGTCAAATTCGGTGAGTGAGAAGTTGATGCCGACGAAAACTGAACGGTACAAAGCCGGCCGTACCGGAATTTTGGTGGTGCCATTATACCTGTATCCAAACTCGTTTTTCGCATTGGTGACATTATCTACTCCACCGTAGATAACCGTAAACCATTTTTTGATGGACGTCAGGTAGTTGATAGCGATTGACAGGTTATGATAATCTTTAGTGGTTTCCGACATAAAGTTTGCTGCTGTCGGAGCTATCAACGGATTGTAAAAGGGTCTGCCACTGGCATAGCTATAAGTTGTATTGATCTGCGTCTGCCATTTAGGAATAAAATACTTGGTAACAATGTTCAGGTTGTGCGTCGCAATAAAATCAGGTTGTACCTCGGCAAGATAGTTTTTATAGAGCCTGCGGGTATCTATATAGCTGTACGATATCCAGTAATCAGCATTTTTAATGCTCTTTTTGTCACGCCAGAATAGTTCTGCGCCTGTTGCATAGCCATACCCTGTATTATTCATTGTAATAGTATCTGAGGGTATTCGAAAATTATTTGGATCAAACGTGGTATTGGTTTCTCGAATAAGGTTATCGTAATCTTTGTAATAACCTTCTATGCGAAGTATCCTGTCATTCTTCATCAACTGATAGTTGGCGATATAGTGGATCGAGCGCTGGAATTCCGCGGATGGGGTGAATAGAGACAGTTGCGATGGATAAAGATATTGGGGGTCGGGTGTTTGGTAGAACACGCCGCTCGCCAATGAAAACTGTCCGTTTTTTCCTGCTTTAATAGCCATCGCCAGCCTCGGGGATATCGCATTCTTCTGCAGCAGCTCGCTATGCTCATATCGTACGCCTGGTTTAAAAGCCAACCAATAGATTGGGATCCAATCTGCTTCAGCGTAGCCCGCGAGCTGTGTCTCAGTGAAATCAGTCTGTACGGGGAAACTTCGGTTGTACATAAAACGCTGCACTTCCGTACCCGCCAGTATGCTCAGCCTTGTTGTAATATATCTTTTTGCCTCTCCGCGAAACTGCATCCGGTCATCTTTGTTCACGCTGGGCGTATTATCCCATTTAATGTCATCCTGGTTGTAACTGTATGAACCAGCAAAGTATAGGTTCCATTTTCCTTTGAGCATTTGACGATAGGAAACGTTGCCGTAGGCGTTCTGGTTCTTCAAGCCGAAATCCAAGGTGTTCGTTTCCATTCCGGTTGTAGGATTGGGTAGCCTTGTGCCACTGCTGAATATGCTGTAGTTCACCAAAGCCTTGATAATGCCATCTTTATTTGGTTTGTGCGTGAACTTTGCTGAACCGCCACCGCCTTTAGGCACGTCGTAAAAGTCGATATTGGTTTCTGCAATCCCATAGAAGGGGCTCAGGTTGTTGTACGATGCAGATCCCTCAAGGCTTGTGTTCTTCAATACTTTGGCGCCCGAAAAATAGATCCCTGCCATATTAATGCCTGTATTGATCGTGCTTTTATCAGGCATATCGTTACTATTCAATTCCAGTACCGATGACAGCGCCTGTCCGTACCGCGCACTGTAACCACCGCTGCTGAAGGCGATACCTTTGAACTGGAAGGGACTGAAACGCCCACGGGCCGCCACGCCCGGCGCAGTGCTGAAAAATGCGTTCTGTGCTATAAGCCCATCTACCACAAACGCAGCCTCGCTCGCATCACCGCCGCGCACAAATAATCCGGTTTGTGTGCCTTGTTGTTGCGTACCGGGTAGTGTCTGAATAGCTTTTACTACGTCGGCCTGGGAGCCCGCGGTGGTCACAATGTCTAAAGAGTTAAGGACAGTTTTCCCCTTGTCCGAGGCTTCAAACGAACCCGCTGTCACCACCACCTCATCCAGGTTGCGGGCAGCTGTCTTCATTTTCAGGACAATATCTTTCAAGTCGCCATTGATGGTAACGGGCAAGCCTGCATTTTCATGGGCTACTTCAGAAGCCACCAGCGTTTGCGGGCCTTTTTCTTCCGTGGTAAAGCTGAATGCTCCCAGGCTATCCGTGGTTGCCCCATCGATGGTATTATCGAGATACACGCTGGCGCCGCGTACCGGTTTGCCTTTTTCATCAGTCACTTTGCCGGTAATGGTTGATTGTGCCCATGATGAAAGCGATAAGGCAACCGTAGCAAGTACGAATACAGCCGGTTTAAAGAGTGAAGAAATACGTTTTACAAGTAAAGCCTGGTTCATTTGATAACTTGTGAATTGAATGCAAATGTATATCGTCCGGGCGGATGGCCGGAACGGCTTTTCGGCAAAAAGCTGGAGTTTATCGGTGAACGGCGTTTTTGTGAAGGCAAAACGGAAGCACGTAGAATATACGCGCTTCTTTTGCTACCACGTGTTGGATATATCTTCCGGGGTGTATAAATGGTCGCGTTGCTCGAAATAACTGCCTTCTTTACGCTTTTTGATCACCCCGTTCTTCGAAAACATTTTTGAAAGCGCTGATATAGGTAAAAGGAAAACGAAATAAACCAGGCTGAGCAGGATGCGAGTATTGATAAATCCCAGCACCAGGGCGATCTTTCCCCACACCCAAACTACACCGCCTGCCAGTTTTTCAGAGACCAGCGACAGAACGCCGGCACCAAGACCTATGTACAGCAATATTTTGGAACTGAACAGGAGGCTCAGCAGCCCCATGCCCACGGTTATAACCAGTATGACCTTGTATTTGTTGATGTTATTATTGGTCATTACCGGGGTTAGAATAAGGTATAAATGAATGGCGCTATTGCGCTGGAGCCACCTACAACAATAAGAACGCCAAGCAGCAGCAGGATAACGATCATCGGGGCCAGCCACCATTTCTTCCTCTTCCTTAAAAACAGAACAAAATCACGAATGGTTTCCATAAATCTGAATGAGGCTCAAAAATAGCCAAAAAAAGGCCATATTATAATGATATAGTGGCGGCTACGCAGTCTGACCCCATAGTGCGCCGGCGTCGCAAAAGTTCGTGCAGATCAGTCAAGTTGATATTGTTCCTTCCACTGTTCAGTTTCCTTCCAGGCAGGTTGTGTCTTTTTGTCAAAGATATAGTCGCCCACTACCAGGTAGTCCATTTCTGTCCTCATCAGGCATTTGTACGCATCCTCAGGTGTGCAAACAATAGGTTCTCCGCGCACGTTGAAGGAGGTATTGATGAGCACGCCATAACCCGTCAGTTTTTTGAAATGTTCAATAAGGCTGTGGTACCTTGGATTGGTTTCCTTATGAACCGTTTGTATGCGTGCCGAATAGTCGATATGCGTGATCGACGGCAGATCGCTGCGAAGGAAATACAGTTTTTCCAGCAATGGCATCGAGCCATAGTTGGATGGCAGCTTATTCCTCCTGCTTTGCACTACCGGCTGTACCAGCAGCATATATGGCGATGGGGAATTGATCTCAAAATAGTCCGACCTGTCTTCGTGTAGTACACTTGGCGCGAAAGGCCTGAAACCTTCGCGGTATTTGATCTTCAGGTTCAGCTTTTTTTGCATCTCGGGATTACGCGGGTCGGCAATGATGCTGCGTGCGCCCAGTGCCCTTGGTCCGAATTCCATTCTTCCCTGGAACCAGCCAATTACGTTGCCGCCTGCTATTAACCTTGCGGTTTCAGCAAATAGTTGTTCAGGATCATCCATCCTTTTGTATACCGCGTTGTACTTCTTGCACATCTTCAGGATGTCGCTGTCGGCAAAGGCGGGGCCCAGGTAAGAGCCTTTCATCGCATCGTACCGGTAATTGATATGGCGAGGCTGGTTGAAGTAGATATAATATGCAGCCAGCGCAGCTCCCAGTGCGCCACCGGCGTCGCCGGCGGCAGGCTGTATGTATATGTCCTTAAAAATATTCTCTTTCTGGAGTTTGCCATTCGCCACGCAGTTGAGCGCAACGCCACCTGCAAGACAAAGGTTATCAGAGCCAGTGAGCCTTTTGGCCTCTCGCGCTACTTTGATCACGATCTCTTCCGTTACTTGCTGTATAGCAAGCGCCAGGTCGCAGTGATGTTGCTCCAGATCAGATTCAGATCTGCGGCGTGGGAAACCAAACAGTGCTTCCCATTTACTGTCATGTACCATCCGCAAGCCGGTGGCGTAGTTAAAATAGCTTTGGTCAAGAAAGATGGAGCCGTCATCCTTTATATCGATCAGCGACCGCTTAATGATGTCCACGTATCGCTCCACTTCCGGTGAGCCGTGATTGCCATAAGGGGCCAGCCCCATCAGTTTGTATTCTCCCGAGTTTACTTTGAAGCCGCAGTAATAGGTGAATGCAGAATACAACAAGCCTATCGAATGCGGGAACTTGAGTTCCTTAAGTATGGTGATCTTGTTGTCTTCTCCTTTGCATATAGATGTTGTCGCCCATTCACCTACGCCATCCAGTGTAACGATAGCGGCATCTTTGAAATCGGTAGGGTAAAAAGCGCTTGCCGCATGCGACAGGTGGTGCTCAGGGAACAAAAGCTTCAGCTTTTTCCTGTCGTAAGCCGATACCTTTTCCAGCTCGTCCCTGATCAGCTTTTTAAGAAACATCTTTTCTTTGATCCATACAGGCATAGATGTAATAAAGGAGCGCACGCCTTTTGGAGCAAAAGCGTAATAAGTTTCCAGCAGTCTTTCAAACTTCAATAGGGGCTTGTCATAGAACACCACCGCGTCCAGCTCATCTATAGTAGCGCCTGCCTCTTCCAGGCAGTAGTGTACGGCATTTGCGGGGAATGACGGATCATGTTTGATGCGGGTAAATCTTTCCTCCTGCGCCGCCGCAATTATCTCACCGTTCTGTATGATACTCGCTGCGGCATCGTGATAGAAGGCAGACACACCAAGAATGATCATTTAGATATATAAATTTTGCAAACCGCAAGGGAATGCTCAAAAATAGCAGAAAATACAGAATAGTTATGGCGGCTAACTAGCTAAAAATGAGGGAGAATGTGTGATCAACCGGCCGGTTCACCAATGCAGCCCGTTAAGATTTTGTTGTCGCCATCCCGTTTATCGCCCGTGTGGCACGACCTTTTTTATACTCTATCCGTAGCGCCATCGCAACTAGCAAAAGCGCAACACGAAAAGATCTTAAACTTTTTGATTAGATATTCCCTCCTGTCATGTCGGGCAGTAGCCTGGTTTGTAGTCTCTCTCTTGTGATGCTGCGGCCCGACATGACATACTCTCCTTTTTATTGATTTTGTTGTATTATTGTTGTATATTTGTATAGGTAGTTTCTTTGGGATACCGTGCCGAATATAAAATATGTTTTTCTGCTTACCAGTGACCCTATTACTGAACCGAACAGTAAATCAATCAAGATGATACAGAAAGAAAATGCACTGGAAATTGTAACAAAACGTAACAACTGTTTGACCAAAGCCGGGGTGACAATACCAGTTTGACGCTAACACACTTTACGATATTTTACAAAATGCGGTTAACATTGGTTAACAACGACATGATCTAATGTGCTGAATTTCAATAAATAAGATTATTTTTTTAATGCGAATACAAAGTTATGATCGGCGAATCCGGACGGGGCGGACAAAAAACCGTGTTTTCACGGTATAAGATGTAAGCAGCGCTGGATATATTTACGCCGAACCACTTAATTATTAACCCCCAAAAATTAAATCTATGCCAGACGCTACGTCAAAGATCGGAGCCCCAATTCCTGTGAATGAAGCCAATCAATACATTGACAGCCACATTTCTGAATTTTTTAATACAGGCAAGTACCCTGTTAAGTCGTTTATTTTCGATGCAGGCCTGCTGCGCGACTACCTGGTTGCAAACCCGGAGATACAGAACATGAAGCTCATGCTGGGAGTAAGGCCCGATAGCACCGGGAATAATACTTCTACGATGATACTTGTAGGGTATGATGCAGACGGCAATTATATCAAAACAAACGGAATGGTGCTGGATCAAGCTGGTGCGTGCCCATACAATTGTCCATCTGTAGGGGATGCTGCCCACGACCACATTATCTGATAATGCCCAAACTCGCGTACATAATTTATTTAGCAGTTTTGCTATTCTCTGTATCGTCAGGAGTATCGCGTTATACACAGCTCAATAAGCCAAGTAAATTAATAGTGATTTACTTGGCTATTACATTTTTGGTAGAATCAATAGCTATCGGAATAGCATTTTTTCACAAGAACCCTAATAATCTATTTCTATACCATGTATATTCCCCCGCACAGTTTTTATTCATGTGCTTGTACTTCTCGTATTCGGACAAGCATAAATTCATCAGGAAAATTGGATGGATATTGGCGTTTTTGGGTATTGTTGCCAGTGTGGTCAATACCATTCTCCTGCAACCGATTACTGAACTAAATACGAATTTTATCGTTTTGGAATCCTTCCTGGCAATTGGGATGTCATTATTCGCGTTTTACAAACTTCTCGCAAGTGACATTATTGACGTACACCTCAATCCAAGATTTTGGTTCAGCTCAATCTTCCTTGTGTTCTGGAGTTTTACTTTTTTTTATTGGCTTGTTGGGGTAACGATTTATAATCTTATGCCGGATAAGGCATTTTGGTTGAATGCCATGATCCTGTTTATTAACATAGCCGCATACTCGGGTTTTGGTGTTGTATTTCTATTATATAAAAAAATGAAAACAGCATGAATCCATCGGCGACTTTAGTAGTCTTTATACTCGGCAGCTTGCTACTTACCTTGTTTGCTTTTTTCCTGATCATGTACGTAACGGTTCAGAAGAGAAAACAGTTCAAGTTTATTCTTGAAAAACAGGAAATGGAACATAAGTTCAAGAGCGAGCTGCTGCAAAGCCAGATAGAGATACAGGAACAGGCATTGCAGCATTTCTCGGAGGAGATACACGATAACGTAGGCCAGGTGCTGAGCTTTACCAAAATGCAGCTTCACCGCATCGCCGAAAAATCATCAGACGAAGCCATCAGGAAGAATGCGGAACAGGGGACCGAGCTGCTCACCCGCGCTATCGGCGACCTCAGGAATATCAGCCATGTTGCTAACGGAGGATTGATACTGACCATGGGCCTTTCCGAAGCCATTAAAAAAGAATTGAATTATCTGTCGTCTGCAAAAAACATAAATTGTAATTTTACTATCGAAGGTTCACAGTACCTGCTCGGTAGCGAGAAAGACCTGCTGGTGTTCCGCATCATCCAGGAGTCGATAGCCAACGCCATCAAACACGGAAAAGGCACGCGACTGGATATAAAACTGAACTACCAGCCTGATCGCTTCTGTGTATTTGTAACAGACAATGGAACAGGTTTCGACGTTGAGAAGCTGAACGGAGGGGCCGGGCTGGGACTGAATAATATTAAACTACGTTCGGGGCTGCTGAAAGGCGAGCTGAACATACTATCATCCAGGGAAACAGGCACAACAGTAAGCCTAAATATGCCGGTTTCACATGAGAGAGCAAACAGAGAATAAGATCAAGATCGCTATCGCGGACGACCACGGGTTGTTCCGGAAAGGCCTGTCGGAAATCGTCGCCGGTTTCGACAATATGTCTATCGTTTTCGAGGCCGGGAATGGCTCGGAGCTGCTGGAACAATTAAAGAAGACAGCGCAGCCGCCAGACATCTGCATCCTCGACATCAACATGCCTGTAATGAACGGCTACGAAACTGCTGCAGCTTTGAAAAAAGAGTGGCCAAAGATCAAAGTATTGGCGCTCTCGATGTATGATACAGAGTTCAACATCATCAAAATGCTGAAGGCAGGCGCCCGCGGCTACGTCTTGAAAGATGCAGAACCAAAAGAGCTGCAGAAAGCCCTCAATACTATTTTCGAAGAAGGTTTTTACCACTCCGAGCTGGTGACCGGTAAAATGCACAAACAGGTTAAGGTAGAAGAGAAAGTGACCGAGCTTTCGTTTACAGCCAAAGAAGAGCAGTTCCTTTCGCATTGCTGCTCGGAGCTTACCTACAAGGATATTGCAGAACTAATGAACGTCAGTCCCCGCACGGTGGATGGCTATCGCGATATCCTGTTTGCTAAGCTGGATGTAAAAACGCGCACAGGGTTGGTCCTGTACGCGATCAAATCTGGTATCGTGAATATAGCCTGACCTATACGTTGAAGCGGAAGTGCAGCACATCGCCGTCCTGCACCACATATTCCTTGCCTTCGATGCGCAGCTTACCGTTTTCGCGGCAGGCAGCTTCTGTGCCAAACTTCACGTAGTCGGCATAGGCTATGGTCTCGGCTTTAATAAAGCCTTTCTCAAAATCGGTATGAATAACGCTGGCAGCCTGCGGTGCTTTCCATCCTGTGTGAATGGTCCACGCACGTACTTCCTGCACGCCTGCCGTGAAATAGGTGATGAGGTTAAGCAGTTTATAGGCTTCGCGGATGAGGCGGTTGAGGCCGGGCTCAGTTAAGCCATACTCTCCAAGGAACAAAGCTTTGTCTTCTTCATTCTCCATCTCGGAGATCTGGGCTTCGATGGAATTGTTCATGACAATAACGCCGGCGCCCTCTTCATTGGCAACCTTTACAAGCGCCTCAGAGTATTTATTGCCGGTATGTATGGAGGCTTCATCGATATTGGCTACATACAGCACAGGCTTATCAGTCAGCAGGAATAAGTCAGCGATCGCTTCACGATCTTCTCCTTCCAGTTGCAGGCCGCGTATATTTTTACCTTTGTACAAGTGGTCTTTACAGCGTACCAGCACGTCGTAAACCCTTTTTGCTTTAGGGTCGTTCTTGGCTATTTTCTCGTAGCGCTGCATCTTCTTTTCCACGCTTTCAAGGTCTTTCAACTGAAGCTCAGTATCGATGATCTCTTTATCGCTCACAGGGTTGATCTCACCCTCCTCTCGGAGTATGTTTTCGTCTTCGAAGCAACGGATAACGTGTACGATGGCATCTACCTCGCGGATATTGGCCAGGAATTTATTACCCAATCCTTCGCCTTTGCTGGCGCCTTTTACCAGGCCGGCGATGTCTACAAATTCAATGGTGGTAGGCACTATCCGCTGTGGTTGCACCAGCTCTGCCAGTTTGGCCAGCCTCTCATCGGGTACGTCGACCTGTCCTACGTTTGGTTCTATGGTGCAGAAGCGATAGTTAGATGCCTGCGCTTTGGCGCTGTTGCTTACCGCATTGAACAGGGTTGATTTACCGACATTGGGAAGTCCTACTATACCTACTTGTAAAGCCATTGGGTCTTAAAAAATTTGCGCAAAGGTACGACCTTTCAGGCTTTTTCGTGCTTGTAAGGATAGCCGTATCTGGCCAGTTCGGCGGACATGACGCGATCCACTGTTTCTTTCAGCCCCGGCAGGTCTTCCATGGTCATCCCCTCCACTTCTACAGGATCGAGGTAGACTACCCGGTTAAGCCCCGGCCAAAGATGCCACCAGCGATGGTAATGCCAACGGGTAACGGTATCGGGGAATACTATAGGCAGTATCGGGGTCTGCGCGCTAATGGCCAGCCGGAAGGCCCCGTCAAAAAGTTCTTTCAATGGTTCGCTGCCTTCATTAAAGGTACCCTCAGGGAATATAGCTATGTCCGACTCGTTCCTGAGCGCCCGCCACATCAGCCTCATGCTGCGGGTGCGGTTGTGGGCGCTACTCCTGTCTACCAATATGGTTATCTGTTTATATACAAAGCCAAATACGGGGACATTAGCCATTTCTTTCTTCGCCAGTGTGCGGAAATAGCAGGGCAAGGCCGCATAGATATTTACTGTATCGAGGTAAGAAATATGGTTAGCCACAATGACGTACCGCCTGCGGTCGGGCCTGCGACCGATCTTCTGCAGTGGCATGCCTATCAACGCCAGCCAGCCTATCGACCAATAGTGCACCACATACCAGATCATCTCTCTTGCCGTGGGGTGGTCGCGGCTGCCGATAAGCAGGAAGAACGGAAACGCCACCAGCAGGCAAGGCAGGAAGGTCAGGAATACAAAAGCTGTATAAAAAGGCTGTAGTACCTTTTTGATCATACCTATTGCATACCGGGGAATAATGGACGGCCTACGAGCTCGCGGAACGGCCAGGGTATAGTAATGAGTATAACCAGCAACGCAATCGTCACGAACCAGAACAGTTTTTTGAATTTAGTGCGGTCATCAATATTCTTTTTAACGGTGCTGTATCCAATATGCACGAGGATAATGGCGATCAGCATCCCCGTAAGATGTTCTACAGCGAAGAAGCGGTTGTATTTATTGCTCATCACATCACCGCCACTTGTCAACACAGTAAACCAGCCTCTGAAATAGTAGAGCGCCAGCCCAAGCAACAACTGTACATCACAGGTGATCATGAGGAACAGGGCCATTTTTCTGTCGCCTGCAGCAAAAGGTTTGTTGCCCCCCATGCCGCTTACGGAACGGAAAATGACAAGCAATGCAAATAATAATACCAGCCAGCGGAGCAGGTTATGCAGGTGTAAAAGGCCTTGTTCCATAAGAGTGTTATTTGAATGGCTAAATTAAGGGTTAATTGTCAACTATTTCGCCCACTTATCTGCACTCATGCTGTTATTGTTCAACGACCGGTTATGTAGTTGCAGCATGGCGCGCATATATGGTTCTATTTGTTGCCTTGTTGTTTCCCCTCCTGGTGTGTTGAGGATATTATTCGAACAGTTGCTGTCTACCGCTACATTGAACAGCTCGTTTGTTTCCAGGTTGTTTGTTTTCAATATGTGCCCGTTCATCAGCAACTGGTACCTGTTGTTGTGCTCGGTGACGAGGAACCTCGGCAGGCCGCTGTGGAAAATGCTATTACCAAAAGCAAAAAATGGTTTAGGGTAACCTAGAGCATCGAGCACGCTTGGTATTATAT
>CAMPKG010000050.1 GCA_946887085.1 uncultured Sphingobacteriales bacterium | reverse complement strand
GTATTTACCCAACTCCGTTGGGTGGAATTTACCATCGTCGCCGCCCGTAAGCTGGCCGGCCGGGCCAAACCATACAAAGGAACCGCTCTTATTCGTGATCAGCATATTGTTGATCAATGAAATGATCGGCGGCTCAGGCGTCACCGAGCGAACCATCACCAATTGCGTTGAGAACCCTGTGTCAGGCAGGTAACATTGTCCATCTGTAGGAACTACCCTTGCTGTCACCACATCGTTATTCAGCAAGTTCGTAGTGCTGTACACGAGGCTGTTCAGGTTCAGCGGGAAGCCGTTCACGAGCCACTCGATATCAGGTGTTGTGCCTGCATCGGTGGTTGTTGCAGTGAACTCAACCAGTGAGTCGAGGCAACCGGGGTTATTGCCGGCAGTGATCGTGAAGCTGATCTTCGGAACCTTGCTCGGCGTTACCTGCATCATGATATAATTAGACGTATCAAAGGCATTCAACACACATGGGTCGGTAGCTATCAGGATAACTGAAACCGCATCGTTATTCAGCAGGCTGCTGATATTCAGTGTCGGGCTGTTGGCACCGATAACAGGATTATTATTAACCAGCCACTGGAACTGAGGATTAGTACCCGCATTTGTTGGGGTGGCCGTGAACACAGCAGGATGTCCCGAACACACAGGGTTACCACCACTGATCTGTGCTATCGTCACATCTGCGGTAAGTGTCTGGTGTTGTATCGAAGGAGCGCTGCTGGAAGCAGTTGCCGGCACTGCACATGCTGAGCTCGAGGTCATTTCTACAGAAATAACATCACCTGCATTGAACACACTGCTGAAATTAGTACCTGTCGCGCCCGACTGATTCACGCCATTCACCTTCCATTGGTAAGTGGGGTTGCTACCCGCAACTGTGTTAGCAGTTACACTATAGGTAAGCAATTGTCCTGGGCAACCGGGGTTAAGGCCCGTTGTAAGCGCTATTGTTACGGTCGGAACTTTAGTTGTGTGGTTGACCTGGATCTCGTTTGAGAAAACAGTCCCGTTACCTGCACAGCCAAATCCGGCGCTTGAGGTCATTCGCAGTCTGTAGCGAGCGCCATTAGGAGCGCCCAGAACATTATAAGTTGACGTGGTTGCACCGGAGATATCCACCCAGGTTACGCCATTCCAGTTTTGCCATTGATAGGCAGGTGATCCACCGGGATTGACAACACTCTGAATACCTAATGTAACAGTTTCGTCTGCGCATGTCGGGATGGTGCCAGCTGTATTAGTTATCGATATGCTTGGGCCTACCTTATCGGGGCGTAAAAGCACAACAGAATCAAGTGTAGTATCGGAACCACACAGACCGGGAATTGCCATGCGTACCCAGACAGTATCCCGATCCTTAAACTCCCATTCAGGGTAAGGAAGGGATGTACCTGTAGATGTCCAGATAGAATCGGCAGCGCCGGAAGGACCAGCTATGACAACACCTGATGTAGACTTTTTGAACCATTGGAACCAAACAGGAGTGATATTCGATGGCCACGTAGCCTTAATCTGCATAAACGTACTGTCGCAAGATGGATTTCCTACAGTAGATGGGATGGAAACCGTTACCACATTAGGAATAATGCCTCCCGATCCTGCGCCGCCACGAATAACCACCTCATAATCTTCAACCTGCCCCTGCTGAATAGCAGCGCACGGACCACCTAATGAACTGGCAGCATTAATGTCAGCCATCACGCGCATCCTTAACGGTACGCAACTGACAGCCGAAAGTGGTGGAGTGAAAGTGAATGTTGCGGCACCATTGATCCCCGTCAAATTCGCGTACACGGCTTCTCCCGGGTCGCTAAAGCTAGTGTTGTTATTGTAGTTAATATACACACGCACCCTGTGAGACAAGCCCGAAAGCTGTATCCTCATTGTATAAGGTTGACCAGCGATCAATTCAGCGCGTTGTTCGCAAGTGTTATCAATATAGAAATTATTACCATCTGCTGTGTACCAGCCTGAGTTATTCCTAAAAACAGTATCAGCATTTTGCCTCCTGATTACGATATCCTGAGGGCCATAAAAGCTGGTAGGCAAACTGTTTGATCCTGTAACCGCACACGGGGTAACGGGAGCTGTCGCTGGTGCGGTTGCACCTAACGAGGATACCAATGTGGCACGATACTGGAAAAAGGCACTCATCATACGATGGCGCTGGCCTGCCGTAAACCTGTTTGTGCAGGTTGTATAGTTCATGAAATTATAGGAAACCGCGCCAAAGGACAAACCTGTACAGGTATTAATTGTCGGTGCCAACGGGCAATAGCCAGGTGGCGTAGGTGAAGGCAATTCGTTAGGCTCGGTATCGCAAACAAAATCACCATTGCCGAAACAGGCAGGTGGGGCGCTGTTCGGGGCGCAACCGGTGGCGGTATGCCTAAAAGTATGTTGTAGATTAAAACTGTGTCCTATTTCATGCACGGTAGTTTTCTGACCAGGTGCAAAATAAGGCGCAAGGATCACAGCTCCGTCCCTATCTACTGGGGCTGGAAGCGTATACGCAAACCCAGCTGTTCCGCCCCCTGAGGCACCATCCCAATCTTCGATCTTATTAACGATCCAGATATTGTAATATCTGTCGCGGGGCCATATACTAAGCGCCTTCACATTGTCGTCATCCTCTCCGGGATCCGTGCTCCCAAATCCGCGAATGCCGTCTGCAACATAGGTTGGAAGACTCGTCGCATTTACCCTAACAATGCCGTTTGTGGAATTGCAGTTGGGATCCCGTTTCGCCAAAACGAATCTAAGGCGCACGTTCACGCCACCCGCGCCATCCACGGGATAACCTGTCCAGGTTGCCGCGAAAGCCTGATTCACATAGCTAATAACACTTTGTATATATGCATCTGAAAGGGTGCTGGCCGAAACGACACCAACTGAACCTGATGAATGATCCGACATTACATGCACCACAACAGGTATTTCATACACAGAGTCTGTAGGAGTTGGCTTAACCAATAGTGATTGCAAAGAAGACTGATTCTGCATCATCTGGTTAAAGGTCGAGAGCGCCTGTACATAGGCCGGGTCTGTTTTTAGCCGGTAATTTTCGATCTCATCAAACCCGCACTTCTGCGCTATTGACAGGGAATAGCATCCTAAGCACGCCAGGAATAATAGCGTAAATTTTCGTATCATGCGTTTTACAGATTTATTTAACCTCAAATTGTTGGTCTGGTAAAAATAAGGTTTTCATTAAAAAAATGCTAAAAGATTTGGGGAAAAAACGTTTTTACACGAAAATCGGTTAAACTTCGCCCGGGGCTTTGCCGTTTTGGATTTAATCCTATCTTTGCCAACTTCGATTTTTAAAGTATTTCAATAGTTATAATCAATAAAACCTATGCAATTAAAAGGGTTGGTAAAATTTTTTACCGTTGCACTTATCCTTATCTCGCTGTATCAACTGTCATTTACGTTCATTGTTCGTAATGTAGAGAAGAAAACGCGCGCTAAGGCAGAACGATTAGTAAAAGCTGAGAACTCCGGCGCAACCGGACGGGAGCTGGAAAAGCAGGTGGAGGCCCGCTACGACAGGCTCACGGACAGCTTGATGGGCGAAACAGTGGTGAATGTGCCCCTTTTGAAAAAATACACCTACCTCGAAGCAAAGGAGCAGGAGCTAAGCCTCGGCCTCGACCTGCAGGGCGGTATGAACGTTACCCTCGAGGTGAGCCTCGACGAGCTGGTTCGTTCTATGTCGAACAACCCCAAGGACCCCGCGCTGAATAAAGCTATAGCCGATGCGAACACCGCAAAAGCAAACAGCCAGGCCAACTTCATTACCTTGTTTGGAGAGGCATATAACAGGAACAACCCGGGCGCAAAAATGGCCTACCTGTTCACCAAGCCTTCTGAAAAAGACATCACCATCGCCTCTACCAATGATGAGGTGCTGACGAAGGTAAATAAGGAGGCAAATGATGCGATCAAACGTACCTACAACGTATTGCTTACACGTATCGACAAATTTGGTGTGGTGTCGCCGAACATTAACCTCGACGAAGCCAAAGGTATCATCACGGTAGAACTTGCCGGTGTGCGCAACCCTGAACGTGTACGTAACTTCCTGCAGGCTACCGCCCAGCTCGAATTCTACGAGACTTATGGCAACAACGAGATCATTAACCTCCTTCAGCCTGCTAACGATGCGCTGGCCGCTTATTTGTCTGGCGAGAAGGTAGATACCACAACTAATGCTGCCGACAGCAATGCCATAGCTAAAGCTGACGCTACCGATACGGCAAAAGCTGCAGGAAGCGACACGGCAAGCCTTAGCTCACTGATAGGCGGAAGCAAAACTGCTACAACCGCTGGCGGTACAGATTCGGCTTCGCTGGCAGCAGCTGACCAGCAAAAGAAAAACCCGCTGTTCGCAGTTTGGTACCCTAACATCACCCAGCAGGGCAATGTTAACCAGGGCCCTGTAGTGGGCATGGTGCTGAAAAGGGACACTGCTAAATTGAATGAATACCTGAACCTGGATGTTGTCAGGAATAAATTCCCGAACAACGTGAAGTTTGTATACGGCGCGGTTGAAAAAGCCGATGCCCGTAACCCGAACGCACCGCTTTACCTCTATGCGCTGAAAACTGCGCCCGGTACAGGTGGCGCAAAGCTGGAAGGAGACCGCGTTACTGACGCCCGTATGGATTACGACCCGCTGACAGGTAAACCTGCAGTGTCTATGAATATGGACGTAGCAGGCGCGCGCACCTGGAAAAAAATGACCGGTGAGAACACAGGCCGCTACGTGGCTGTTGTGCTCGACGACAAAGTGTATTCTGCCCCGCTGGTGAACGGCGAGATACCTAACGGAAGTACTTCTATCAGCGGCAACTTCACTGTTGAAGAAGCTACCGACCTGGCTAATATCCTGAAATCAGGTAAACTGCCGGCACCAGCACGTATCGTGCAGGAACAAGTGGTAGGCCCTACTTTGGGTGCTGAATCGATCACTTCCGGTTTCAACGCCATTATCATTTCATTCCTCGCCATCTTCGCGCTGATGCTGCTGTATTATAATACCAGCGGCTGGGTGGCGAACATTTCCCTGATTCTAAACCTGCTGTTTACACTCGGTGTACTTTCAGCCCTCGGTGCAACACTCACCATGCCGGGTATTGCCGGTCTTGTGCTGGGTATTGGTATGGCCGTGGATGCACACGTACTGATATTCGAAAGGATCAAAGAGGAACTTGCTATCGGCAAAACACACGAGCAGGCTGTGGTAGATGGTTACAAGCGCTCCTACGCGCCTGTGCTTGATGGCCACATCACGTCGCTGATCACCGCCATCATCCTGTTCGCTTACGGCCTTGGCCCGGTACTGGGCTTCGCCACTACGCAGATACTCAGCCTGCTGATCTCCATGTTCTGCGGCTTATTGGTATCGCGCCTGCTGAAGGATATGTATATCAAAGGCGACCGCCATTTCAAATATTTCACCGCTATCTCGAAACCGTTCTTCCATAACAACCGCAAATTCAATTTTATGGGTATGCGGAAGGTTACCTACATCATTGTTGCGGCTATGGTGCTGGCAGGTGTTGGCGCCTTGTTCAACGGCTTTGATTATGGTGTGGAGTTTGCCGGCGGACGTAGCTATACTATCAAGTTCGATAAGCAGTATGAGGTGAATAACATTCGCGAGAAACTGCACAATTACTTCGGCGAATATCCTATAGTAAAAACCATAGGCACAGACAACCAGCTGAACATCACCACTGCTTACCTGATCGAAACGCCAGGTACTGCGGTAGAGCAGCAGGTAATAACGAAACTGCACGAGGGCCTCACTAAAGAAGGCTTTATTCCTGCAGGTACTTCGCTGGAGACCTTCAACACCAACTATGTGCAAAGTTCGCAAACGGTTTTACCAACCATTTCCGATGACCTGATCAACGGGGCAAAAAAAGCAACCATATTCTCGCTCCTCGCGATATCGATCTATATCTTCCTGCGTTTCCGTAAATGGCAGTATGCGCTCGGTACGTTCGCGTCACTGATCTTCGACATCAGTGCTACGCTGGCTGTGTTCTCTTTCTTCAGGGGCATTGTGCCATTTGCACTCGAGATCGATCAGCACTTCATTGCTGCGGTACTTACGGTTGTAGGTTTCTCGATGAACGATACCGTTATCGTATTTGACCGTATTCGTGAATACTTCCGCAAGAGTCCCGGCGAGGGTAATATCAGTGTGGTAAACAGGGCCATCAACGATACCCTGCCCCGTACTATCATGACCTCGCTTACCGTGTTCATCGTAGTGCTTATCCTGTTCATCGTAGGTGGCGAGGTAACCCGTGGTTTCGCCTTTGCGATGCTGATAGGTGTTGCCACCGGTACTTTCTCTTCTATCTTCGTTGCGGCTCCGGTGCTTATCGACCTCGATAAGAAAGACAAGCTGAAACAGGAGGTTGACCGCGAAGCACACATCGAAGAGCTGAAGAAACTGGCTTAATCTTTAAATAACTAATAATCATAAGTCCCGCCTCTATGGCGGGATTTTTGTTACCGTAAATACTACATTTGTAGCCATATATATGCTGAAAGGTTTTTTCGAACACGTAGGCCGGATGTCGATGATGCTGGCCGGCACCATCAACAGGCCAGAGAACGCCAAGGTTTACTGGAAGGAATTCATGGAGCAATGCAACGATATCGGCATCCGCTCACTGCCCATCGTACTGGTCATCTCTTTCTTCCTCGGCGCGGTACTTACCATACAAACGGCTTACCAGCTGGTGAGCCCGCTGGTGCCCAAGCCGGTAGTGGCACAGATCATCCGCGACTCGGCCATCCTCGAGCTCTCCCCTACCGTTATTTGCATAGTGCTGGCCGGCGTGGTGGGTTCTAAAATAGCTTCCGAACTAGGCAACATGCGCGTGAGCGAGCAGATAGACGCACTGGAGATCATGGGCATCAATACCAAAACCTACCTGGTGCTGCCTAAGATAGTGGCAGCGGCCATCATGGTGCCTTCCCTCATCATCATCTCCATTGCTGTTACCATCTGGGGTGGTTATATAGCAGGTATGTTCTCCAGCATCCTGACGCAGGAGCAGTTTCACCAGGGCCTGACGGCAGGCTTTGTGCCCTACAACCTGTTTTTTGCCATGGCCAAGGCATTTGTGTTCTCCCTCATCATTTCGGTTATCCCGGCTTATTACGGT
This sequence comes from uncultured Sphingobacteriales bacterium, assembly GCA_946887085.1. The sequence goes on along the minus strand of CAMPKG010000050.1, from coordinate 6,637 downwards.
TATTATGTGCAGGGCGGCGCATTGGAGATAGGCCGCGCCTCCACTACCTCCGTAGTTGTAAGCTGCATCATGATATTGTTTGCGGATTATGTACTGACGGTGCTGCTGTTGTAATGCGCCTTTCTAAAAAATATTAAACCGCCGGGAAGGCGGTTTTTTTGTTTTTGCTAATATTCTGAAGTTATTATCGCTGCACGGTAAACTTCATTGTCTTCACCTCGTCGCCGCTCTTCACCCGCAGCAGGTACACGCCACTCACCACAGTCTCCGGAAGTGTTACCTGGAATTTGGTCCCGATAGCTATCGGGATTGCATCTGGAATTTGGGATTTGAATACAACCTGCCCCACCACATTCACTACCTCTATAGCATCTATTCCCCCTTTGAAGGGGGCCAGGGGGATGTCTATCGTAAACCTCCCATCATTCGGATTAGGATACAACATCATTTCACCTTTCTCCACATCATCAATGCCCGTCGGGAAGTTCACCACTATTTCGTTGCTTGTTGCATTTTTGGGCGATGCGCAGGGGTCGCTGCTGGTGACTACGCAGCTGATCTTATCATAAGGATGCAGGCCTGATGCCGACCAGTTGGCACTTGTAGCTCCTGGCTGGTCGGTGCCATTGCGGCGCCATTGATAGGTGGGTGTGCCCCCGCCGTTCGTCGCAGTGGCAATAAAATTGTTGAGCACGCCCGGCCTGGCGGGGCTGGGGTTCGATGTAATGGTAACCGATGGCGCAACTGTAACTGAAAGCACTATGATCTTAATGCCGGGAGTGTACAACGTGAGTGGTGTGCTGCAAACACCCGGTGCAATCATGCGGCAGTAGAAAGAATCGCCGCTGACGTAGCTGTTTGTTGAATAAGTAAGCGATGTTGCACCCGTTATCGGCGTGCCGTTTTTGAACCACTGGTATTGCGGGCCGGGGCCACTGTTGGAAGGCACTGCTACAAAACTTAATTGTGTACCCGCACATACGGTATCATTGGGACTGGCGTAGGCGCCGATAGACGACACATTGCTGACCACAACGCTGGTTGTATCCGACGCACTGCAGCCGTTGATGGTTACAGTAATGATATAGTCGCCGGTAGCAGCAGGCGTTGCTGCGGCGATAGATGGATTTTGCAGGCTTGATGTAAAATTGTTAGGGCCTTGCCAGCTATAGCTAACCCCGGATGTGGAGGTGGTGGATGAAAGATCGAGCGACGCGCCGGCGCATAAGGGGGCATTGCTGCCGGCTATGGGCTTGGTGGGGCTGTTGTTCATCACAACCGTCACCGTGTCTTTGGCGATGCAGCCGGGGTTTTCTGCGGTCACCACGTAATCGCCGGCGGCAGCCAGTGTTGGGTTGGCTATTGAGGGATTCTGCACCGAAGCCGTAAAGCTGTTGGGCCCTGTCCAGCTCCAGGTGAGGGCGCTGCTTGTTGAAGTAAGGTTGAGCGCGGCAGGCAGGCAGAGCGGGCCATTGCTGCCGGCTACGGGTTTAGCGGGATAATTGTATATGCTTATGTCTATGCCGTTATCATAAGATGTTTTAGCAGGGTTGCTGGCCGCGATGCGTATACGATAGCCGCTGCCGTTTGCAGGCGACGAAGGCACCTGCACTTTCAGGCTGGCCGGCCCCTGGCTGGTGATGCTGCCCAGTGTTGCAGGGCTGGCAAAGCTGCCCGCAGCATCTGAGAGCTGCACCGTGAATACATTATTGGCCGCGAACGACTGCGTAACCCCTATTTGTATGGTGACTGAATCTCCTTTGCACCATTGCTTAGGCAAAGTGGCCGGCAGGTTGATGAATACGGCCGTATCTGCATCGAACTGGGCGAGAAAGCCGTCAAAACCACCCCCATAACTTACCTGGTGACCACCGGAAGTTGCTACATTAATACTGCTGCCTGTCCACCCTGTTATATATATTTTTCCGTTGGCGCTGCACGCTATCCCAAAAGCGAACTCATTCCCCGGGCCACCATAATACGTCCCATATAAGCGTTGCCCAGCCAAATTAAAAATCCCCATAAATACGTCGCCGCTGCCGTTTTGTATTGGCTGATAGCTGCCGGCCGTCGCGAGGGCGGTTGCACCGGGTGCATTTATATTGCCACCTGCAACGTAAAGATTCTGGTCTGGCCCTACAGTCAATGAATGAATACGTTCACTTGTTCCCACACTGCCGTAATAGGTGCCCCATTGCCGTACGCCTGCATTATTGAGTTTCACAATAAAACCATCCGACGGAGCCGACCCCGGTACAAGAGTTGTTTGAAAACTCCCGGCCGTCGCGATGCCTGAAGTAGATGACGTGAGGCCGCCGGCATAGATATTTCCGCTGGCATCTGCAGCTACTGAAAATAACATATCCTGGGCGCCACCTCCATAATACGTACCCCATTGTCTGACGCCGTTCGCATTGAATTTTATGATGATCGCATCATCGAGCGATGAAGTTGGAATTGATTGGTGTGCGCCGGGTGTGGCTATCCCGTTTTTTGCATCTGATGCACCCACAACTATGACATTTCCTGATCCATCGCTTGTCACACCGGTCAGATAAGTTGAGTCACCATAATAGGTTGCCCAGAGCCGGCTGCCCCCCGGTAAAAATTTTACAAGGAAACCCGTGCTTTGTCCGGTAGCGGAAGGATAGGTGTCGGTATGGCTTCCGGAAGTAGCAATGTTGTTGCTGCTAAGGGTTGTACCGGCAACATAAATATTATTGTTAGGATCCAGGCAAATGCTTTGTATGCTGTCCCGGTTGCTACCCCCGTAATAAGAGGCCCAGATCCGTTGGCCTGTAGCCCCATTAAGTTTCACCAGCAGCCCGTCAGACAGGCCGCCAATGCCAGCCTGATGAGCTCCAATGCTTGCTATTCCTGAATTACTTTCAGTCTTGCCGCCGGCGTAGACGACACCTCCGTTCGACTCGCATACCACGGTGAAAAATTCATCATTCCCGCTACCGCCGTAATAGCTTGCCCATTGGCGCGCTCCGCCGGAATTAAACTTAACAATAAACCCGTCCCTGCTCCCCCCGATAGTCTGCTGGTGTGCCCCACTGGTGGCTATGTTAGAGCTACTTAAAGTTTGTCCGGCAGCATAAGCATTTCCGGACACGTCTGTAGATACCGCATGCATTTCTTCCATAGCGCTGCCACCGTAATATGTTGCCCAGCTTAGCGCAGGGTCTATGATCATGGAACCTGTGGGGACCGCAGCCAGGACAAAGCTTAATTGCCTGCCTTCTAATTTGTATCTCGAATAGACCTGCGCTCTCGTATCAACAGAATAAGAATAAGGTGCGGCTTCATGCACTTGCCCGAATGGCGTCTTCACGACAATCTCTCCATTATCCTCCAGAATGATTGAGGATGCGCCTGAGTACTGTAGTCTGATTGCAGAAGCGTCCACTCCGGGATGCACAAGGAAATCATATTTCAGCTGTTTACCCGTACAGTAAAGCACCCAGTCGATACCGGGGTAAATGTTTCTATATACCAGCCGATTGAAAGAATAGGCAGTTACACCCGTTGCTGTCAAGCCATAGTAGTTTTCAACGTAGGGCTGAAACTCTTCTTTTGTTCCGATCGCGTCAGGATTTGCGCCCTTCAGCATCACATCCATCCGGTAGGTTTCAATACGATAGCCATTGTGTCTATACCACTGGTAATGTATTTGCCCTGGCCCGATAAATATAGATAAACCCGGTGTTTCCAGTTTGGCGTCTATGTCTTTTCTTGGTTTGCCATACTGGTCGGTGACCTGCCCTTTGTTCTCGATGAAGCATTTAGGGCGCGATTGTATGGTAGCAGCTAATTCGCCGGCCTCACAGAGGTTTGACAATAACAATAATAATAAAAGCAGGCAGGTGAAATTCAGTTTCATGCAGGTAATGGTTAGGTGATTTGAAACATTAAGGCAGTATTACTGCTTGTGCCAGCTATATTACGATAAATAATCTTATCTGCATAGGGGTAAATAACGGTATCCGTATATCGTTAAACACCGTGGGAAAAATCCGTCGGACACCGCTGTTTTATGACAATAGGCTGCAGGAGATTTACAGCATAATATCTATCGGTAAATCAAACAGCATCCATCATCCCTTGGCATTTCATTAGTCACCAAAAACCTAAATATATGACCCACAAATCATTTTTGAAGGATAATAGCACGCGCATGCTTCGAACAGGCAGCTTAGCCTGCGTTTTATTCACCAGTCCATTGGTCAGCATGGGCCAGTTCACTAAATTTCATGAGTTTAACCAGGCTGGAAACGTGAAAATGGGCTACCAGTATGCGCTCGAAATGTTAACACCCACCACTGCCGTTCCTACGCCTGTAAACGAAGCTGTGATGGCAGGCACTTTTCTGTCGGCCCTTGCGGTGCCGATACCCGGACCTGTAGGTGTGCCGACTGGCACCATTCATTTTGTGCAGACGGATGGCAACGCAGACGTAGTTGCATCGGTGGAATACGATCATCCCGATTATGACGATGAACGCGCTGTAGACATTGTTGCTGACGGCGCCGGCAGCTATTATATAGTCTGTTCCGTAAGGCCCGATGCCGGCAGTTCCCTCACAGTTAAAGATAGGGATAAGATAAAAATATTGAAAGTCGATGATCAGGGCACCTTGTTGAATGAGGCAACATTGTACGACGCTACTGCGTTAACTCCACCCCAGCGCTACGGAAGAAGCCTGTACCCCGTGCATTCGATATTCCACAACGGGTCTCTCTACATTTGCGGCTATATGTGCCGCGATGACACCCGGAATTCGACCACTCTTCAGCCTGATTTTACGCATGACAAGGCGATGTTCGTGATGAGATTTGACCCGTTGACATGGACAGTGGCCGCCGTTGAATACTTCGATTGGGTACCTACCCTAGCCTCTCTCCCACTGCAGCGCGACTATGATATTGCTATGCGTATGCAGGTATTGCAGACAGGCAACTGGGCAGGTGAAATCTTTGTGACCGGTAGCCTGAACGCCATGACGACTACGTCGCCCGGATACCAGGTAGAACGCAGCGGCACCTTAAGCTTAATAGTTGACGATGTAAACGTTACCCTTATAACCGCCAACAACTTTATAGAAACTGATAACGGTGACGGTTACGGCCCAAGCGAATACGGCATCGGTTTGCAGGAAGATGCTTCTACCGGCAATAACTACATCATTGGAGCGCAATTTTCGCCCGGCAGCAGCATATACTGGGGATTTGAGATACACAATGGTAACCTTGCGATTACCAGGGTAGATAACACAAACTTTAGTTGGACATCTGGATTTTCAGGATCACCTAAGTCGCGACTATACCGGTATGGCAGCTACAATCCTCAAGGTATCATCTCAACGGCATACACACCGTTCAATAGCAATGGAACCCGGATCAATATCGTTGGTTACGTAAACCAAATTGCAGGTGGAACCTATGACTATATTCCGATGGCAGCAGATGTGGAAGTTATGTACGGACCGGGTAATATAGCCCCGGATGCTACTAATGAGGGAATGCGTATTTACCGCACTACACAACCCTCGGCCTGGTTTAATTATGCGGGTGGCTTATCCAACCGATCCTGGATGGCGAATCATATACAACGCACATCTAGCGCAACAGATGTCGTTATAGCCGACAACCGTGCCACATCCAGTCTAGCGCTCGGTATTCGTTTTATAATAGCCAACTCAAATGGACAAACTGCATGGTGTATATCTATCCCAGACCCGCACCCGGACTATTACACTATGGAATTGAAGGTTCCCAATGTCTCCTTGACTTACCCGCAAAACCCAAGTATTTCACAAGATAATGAATCAACCAATTCATACGCTATAACAACTGTAACAACAGATTGCGATCAAGATGGCGGCTACTACAAGAATAGCAATGGCAGTGGTAATGCAGAAAATCTTTTGGGGACTCAGACAAAGATTAAACGCTTAACTATTTTTCCAAATCCCGCCAACAATGAATTAAACATAAAAGGCCTTAGCGAATGCCAATATATTGTAACCGACATTACCGGCAGGCACTTAATGAATGGCAATGCAAAAGGTGATGTGAGCCTGGATATTTCTGCACTGGTACCGGGTATCTATATACTGGATATTACCGAGAACGGCAAAAGCCATAAGGCCAAATTCATCAAAGAATAGGTTCAACTCACAATGGATCCGGTCCCGCCTGCGAAAGCAGGCGGGATTAAAATTTAGGCCGGAACTGGCTGGCAATCAGTATGTTTCATAACTTTAAAGTGGAAACACTTAAGTCTATGAAACTATCGCCGATTCACCTCGCATTCGCGGACGACCATGCCCTGTTCAGAAAAGGCGTCGCCGGTATCCTTTCAGAATACGATGATATAGAAGTAACCGTAGAAGCGGCCAACGGCGGCGAGCTGCTCGATAAGCTGCGGCAAACACCCCGGCAGCCCGATGTCTGCCTGCTGGACATAAGCATGCCCGTAATGGATGGATACCAGGCACTGGCCGAATTACAACGCTACTGGCCGGGTATCAGGGTGCTGGTGCTTTCGATGTATGAGCACGAGTTCAGCGTAGTGCGCATGGCCCGTGGCGGCGCCTGCGGCTATATCTCCAAAAGCGCAGAACCCGCAGAGT